>CAZCUL010000310.1:0-4260 GCA_964501475.1 uncultured Verrucomicrobiota bacterium
GGCGAGGTGCTGGACCTGAGTTTTAGCCGCATTCAGTTTACGCCGGATTTGATGCCGGCCGACATTCTGGGCACCAACCTGGTGGTGGAGAATCCGGATGGCCGGCGCGAGTTTCAGTTTCAACGCGGACCGATCTTCGCCCACTTGATCCTGGCCGATGAGATCAATCGCGCCACCCCCAAAACCCAGTCGGCCCTGCTTGAAGCGATGCAGGAAAAACAGGTCACGGCGGGCGGCGAGATGCGCAAGCTGGCCGAGCCGTTCTTTGTGCTCGCCACGCAGAATCCAATCGATCAGGAAGGAACATACCCCCTGCCTGAGGCCCAACTGGACCGGTTCTTCTTCAAATTGCTGGTCGGCTATCCCGGCGCTGGCGATCTGACGGAGATCCTGAATCGGACCACTGAAATCCATCATGCGCAAGTGAGCAAAGTGCTGGATGGCGCGGCCTTGATGGATTTTCAACGCCTGGTGCGCGAAGTGCCGGTCGCGTCTCACGTGAAAGATTACGCCGTGCGCCTCGTCATGGCCACTCATCCCAAAACAGACGCCGCCGCCCCGGTGGCCAATCAGTATCTGCGCTTTGGCAGCAGTCCGCGCGGCGCTCAAGCCCTGATGCTCGCCGGCAAAGTCCGCGCCCTGACCCAAGGGCGGTTGAACGTCAGCTTCGAGGATGTGACCACAGTGGCGCCGGGAGCGTTGCGGCATCGGCTTATCCTGAATTTCGAAGCCGAGGCCGAAGGCATTACCACGGACCACATCATCACGCAGATTTTGAAAGACGTGCCGAAGAACCCCGAGGCCGTGGAGGTGTAGTCCTTCGCTCGGCACCTCCCATAACACATGGCCGCCCTGCTGACTCCCGACCTCCTGCGCCGCCTCGAGCAATTTCAGTTGCTGGCGGCGCGCCGGGCCAAAAGCTCGTTGAAGGGCGAACGCCGCAGCCGGGCTCGCGGGCAATCGGTCGAGTTCGCGGACTACCGAAACTACGTGGCCGGCGATGACTTCCGGTATCTCGACTGGAACCTCTACGGACGGCTGGAACGGCTGTTTCTCAAGCTCTACGAGGAGGAACGCGAGTTACCGGTGCGCATTTTCCTGGACGCCAGCGAATCCATGGGCTTCGGAACGCCGCGCAAGTTTGATTTTGCCCGCCAGGTTGCGGCCGCCATCGGTTACGTGGCGCTCTGCGGCTTTGATCGAGTGAGTGTCGTTCCTTTTCCAGACCATCCGGCTGAAGTGGCGGTTCGAGGCGCCTTGCGTTCGGTGCGCGGGCGCAAGACGGCGCTGCAATTCTTTCAAAACCTCGCTCAGATCGAGGCCCGGGGCGCGGCGAATCTGGACGAGGCGTTGCGCCGGGGGGCGTTGGAGGCGCGCCAGGCCGGGGTGGCCGTCGTCCTGAGCGATTTTTTGGATCCGGCCGGATATGAAGCAGGTTTGACCGCATTGGTCGGGCGCGGTTTCCAGGTAAGCGCGGTCCAGATTCTGGCTCCCGAGGAATTGGATCCGGGGACGTATGGCGACCTGAAACTGGTCGATTCAGAGTCGGGCGCCATCCAGGAGGTCACGTTTGGCCGGTATCGGCTGAAGGCCTATCAGCAGACGGTCCGGAATTTTTGTCAGCGGCTGCGCGAGTTCTGCCAGAGCCGAGGCATTCGTTTCTTCATGGCGAGCTCGAATACCTCGCTCGATCACCTTCTGTTGAAACAACTGCGCGAAGCGGAAGTTTGGGGATAGCGTATGAATTTTCTGGCGCCCTATGCACTGGCTTTCGCGGCCGCCATTCCGGTGGTGATTGTCTTTTACCTGCTCAAGCGGAAGCGGGTGGTCAAACTCATTTCCAGCACCGTCCTTTGGCAGCGGTTCCTGGCCGATACCCAGGCGAGCGCCCCCTTCCAGAAACTGCGGCACAATTGGCTGCTCATCCTCCAAATCCTGCTCTTGGCCCTGATCGTCTTTGCCCTCGCCCGGCCTTATTTTGCGGGCGACCAGAAATCCGGCAGGCGCCACGTGTTGATCCTGGACGGCTCGGCATCGATGCGGAGCACAGACGTGAAGCCTTCGCGGTTCGATTCCGCGCGCGCGGCCGCCCTCGATCTGGCCAAAGGCCTCCCGGATGGTGATGAAATGGTGGTCCTTCTTTCGGGCGCGAATACGGAGGTCAAGCAATCCGCAACCAGCGACAAGACAGCGTTGCGGCGCGCGATTCAGAATTGCGCACCGAGCGACGCTCCTACCCGGCTGGTCGAGGCGCTTAAGCTGGCTGAAACACTGATTCGCAATCAATCCGATCCGGAGATTCATCTTTTCAGCGACGGCGCCCTGCCAAACCTTGCCGACTTCGAAAACAAGAACCTCCCGCTCCGCTACCACAAGATCGGAGAGCGGGCCAACAACGCAGGGATCGTGTCCCTGGAGGTTCGGGCAAACCCGGATGATCCGACGCAACGGGCCATCTTTACCCGGGTGGCAAATTTCTCAACCAATACCCAGCGAACCGAGATCGAGCTCCGCTTCGACGATGAAATTCTGGACGTGCGTCCGCTGGACCTTGATCCGACGAATACCGTCCCGCTGGTTTTGCTCGCGCCTCAGAGCAGGGACGGCGTCTTTAGTCTGCGGTTGACCTTGAGTGATGATCTGGCCGTGGACAACGAGGCCTCCGTGGTCAGTTTGATTCCCAAGCCTATGAAGGTGCTTCTGGTGTCTCGCGGCAACAGTTTGCTGGAAAGGGCGCTGCGGGCTGTGCCGGGGGTGGAGTTGAGCGTGACGCCAGTGCTTACGGATGCCACGCCGGCTTTTGACGTGGTGGTCCTGGACAACGTCTTGCCAGCGGCCTGGCCGGAACGAAATTTATTGGCCATTCACGTTGCCAACACCAACTGGTTTCCGGAATGGGATAAGGTCGAAGCGCCGTTAATCGTCGATTGGAAGAACAATCATCCGCTCCTGCGTTTCGTCAGTTTCGATACGGTCCTGGTGGCGGAGAGCATTGCTGTGCCCGCGCCGAATTGGGGTCTGACCCTCGTTGAATCGCCGCGAACGCCCCTCATTGTGGCCGGAGAAGTGGAACGCAAGCGGATCGTCTGGGTGGGATTCGACCTGCTGGAAAGCACCTGGCCATTGCGCGTCTCCTTCCCCATATTCGTAGTGAACGCCATGGAATGGCTGAACCCACTGGCAACGACCGCGAATTATCTGATGGTGCGCGCCGGCGAACCTTTCCGCCTTTCGCTGCCGCCAAATGTTGACCAGGCCAGGATTGTCCGGCCCGATGGGGAGGCAAAGACGGTGCTTCCCGAGCCCAACAGCCGCGAAATCATTTTCGGCGACACCGGTCAGGCTGGGGTTTATCGCGCGACGGCCGGCACGAATGAAATCACCTTTTGCGTGAATCTGATGGATGCCGCCGAAAGCGACATCGGCCCGCGCGACGAACTGCCTTTCGGGAAATATGCGCGCGTCGAAGCCACAAAGGTCCACCGGGCAAACCTGGAATTATGGCGCTGGATCGCCGCTCTGGGTCTGGCGGTGTTGCTCTTCGAGTGGTGGTTTTACCATAAGCGAACGGCCTGAAGTCATGGAGTGGGCGGCACAGAAGCTTTCGAGTTCATGGTTGCGCATTCTCTTGTGGTGCGCGCTCGGGATGGCCGCTTTTATCTTGCCGGGCTGCGGCCCGAAATCCGAGCCGGCCGTCATCGTTTACACTTCGCAAGACCAGGTTTATTCGGAGCCGATTCTGACGGAGTTCGCCCAACAGACCGGCATCAGGACCCGCGCGGTTTACGACAGTGAGGCGGTCAAAACGGTCGCACTGGCCAACCGTCTTCTGGCCGAAAAGGACAATCCGAAGTGTGACCTCTTCTGGAGCAACGAGGAATTGCGCACACGCCAGTTGGCCGCTCGGGGCGTTTTTCGCCAGACAAACGGCTGGGCGGCGTTCGGCTATCGCAGCCGGCGGGTGGTGATTAATACCAACCGGCTCGCCCTTGCGAATGCGCCGCGTTCGCTCCTGGATCTGACCAACAGCAGGTGGGCCGGGAAGGTGGCTCTGGCTTACCCGATGTTTGGCACGACTGCGACGCACTTTCTGGCATTGCGCCAGCACTGGGGCGAGAAGGAATGGCTCGCCTGGTGCCGCGCCCTGCACGAGAACAAGCCGCTCCTGCTCGACGGCAACTCAGTCGTCGTCCAGATGGTGGGCCGCGGTGAGGCTTGGGTGGGATTGACCGATTCGGACGACATCGCCGCGGGTCAGCG
>CAZCUL010000311.1:0-2537 GCA_964501475.1 uncultured Verrucomicrobiota bacterium
ACGCCCATCGCCGGCCGACGACGATTGGGTCTGCATCGTCAAGTCTTCCCGGTGAGGTCAACCGAGCTGTCCTCGCGCCCAGCTAATTCGTTTAACCCGCAGCCGAAGGAGACTGCTGAGTTACTAGCTGATCAGTAGATGGCTTTGGTGGTCCAAGGTGGTTTGATTTTTCCGGATGCTCCAATGGCGAAGGCAGTGAGTCGGATTGAGGTTGTTCGTCCAGGGTTCAAAGTTCGCCTAGTTCATCTACTTTGTGTCCTTGAGGTCCCGTTTACGTTAGGTGACCGCTCAAGCCCAGGCTCTGCGCGCAGGCCGAGCGCTCAGCTTCCAGGCCAAGCTGAAGCAACCGCTTCACGTTCACCGTGAAACAGGTCATGCACTCCTGCAGGTGGACTTTCCACAGGCCCCAGTAACGGGCTCGACGACCGCCATGGTGATTGAGCACTTCGTTCAACTTACGTTCCACCGCCGGATGGGTCCGGCGGACTGTGGCATACTCTGCTGTCTCCGCCCGTTTCCGGGCACGTTGGTACTCCGCTTCATAGTCGCTCTTGTTCACCGTCCGTCCGAACGCGCCTTGACCAACACGTGCCACGCACCGAGCAGCCAAGGGACAAGCATCACACTGCTCGCGCGTGAAGCGGTACTGGAAACCATTGTCGCGTGCATCACGCTGCCGATAACGCGACTGCTGGCCAGCCGGACATGTCACCTGCGATTTGTCTTCGCTGACCGTGAAATCCGCGGCCGTGAATCGCTCGTTCCTCGATTCCTTCTTCGGTGGCACATACGTCGTGAGGCCAGGACCGTCTTCCGCGTCTTCCAAGGCGTGCAGCATCTCGCCGTTGAAACCGGCGCCGTCGATGGATAACCCTTCGATGTCGTTGCCGTGCGTGGCCTCTTCGCGGCGGACCAGTTCGACGGCGTCTTTCGCTTCGTCTCCGCCTGCTTCCAGCGTGTTGAGCTGTGTGATCAATTCGCTGTCGGCGTCCATCATGATGTCGAGGGTGTAGCCCTCGTACCATTCGCCGTGTTTGCCGCGGCGGGCTTCGGGATCGACGATGCTCAGCGTGCGGCGGCCCGCGTCGGGGTTCGCTTGGTCGAAGAGAATCTTGCGGGTCAGTTCGCGGGCGTCCACGAGTTGCTGCCACGCCTTCTTCGTAGCCGCGTCGGACTGGTCCAATGGTGGCGGCTTGATCTGCTCGACCCAGGCCACCAGTTCCTGCAAGTGAATCACGCGAGCCTCCAGCTGCTCCGCCGCGGGCTGGTCTTTCGTCCGCTCGCGAACCAGCTCGATGTTGATGCGATGGCCTTCGGCACCTTCGCCATCAAAAGGCGTGGCGGCGGCCAGCAAGTGGTCGCGGATTTGTGCCACCAGCTTCAATGTCGTCGGGACCGCAATATTCGCGATCACGTGGCTGGCGTCCTTCAACCGCAAGCGGTCTTTCACAATCCCTTGTTCGCGAGCGATGCCCACCAACTTGTCGAAGACAGCATGGAAACCTTTCGCTCCCAGTCGGCCGCGGAAGCGGGTCAGCGAGCTGGGATCGGGCAACCGGCACCGCAAACCGATTTGCAGGAAGTAGCGGAAGCTGATGTCGGTCTCGGCCCGGTCAATGACCTGCCGGTCGGATAGATTGCAGTGATAGCGGAGATATTCCAGCTTCAGCATCCGCACAGGGTCGAAAGCGGGCTGTCCCAGATTGGGCGAATAGCAGGCTTCCACAGTCCCACGGAATTCCTCCCAGGGGATTCGCTCGAGTGCGAGCTTCAACGGATGCTGATGGCGGATAACCTGCTTGAAGAGTTCGCGATCCGACTCCTTTACTCCATACAGCCACGATTCATCGACCAACATAATTTCATCCTCCCTCCTGCAACCTTCACGCTACCATTCTACCGTGCGATACTAATTCAGCAGCCTCCGAAGCAGGCGAGGAATGAAGAGGTGTGGGGAATGATAAGATTTCGTCCTCGCCTGCGCAGGCGAGGACGAAATCTCAGCTGCGCCCGTAAATACTACTCCCTCGCCTGCTTCGGCTGCGGGTTAAACGAAAGCTGGACGGTCTCGGAGAGGGCAGGGTGAGGGGGCAAAAAATGCTGCAGTTATTTCTTGAGCGGTACTAACATCCACGGGCACGGTGAGTCCCATGGCGGTGGCCTGCCGCCGGTGCCTTGGTATTATTGGGGCCGCTGCTCAAATCCCCATAGTCCGGCAGCGTTGCGTCCCAGGATTTTCTCGCGATCTTCGGCCGTAAGAAAGGCGATTTCCCGCTCGATCAGATTCAGTTCTTCGGTCAGAGACGGGCGACCCGCTTGGGCACGCGTCGCGCCGGGAAAGCCGGTCCCCCAAAGCAAGCGGTCCGGACCGAATGCGTCATAAAGGCGCCGGACCCATGAAAATGTATCCCGGTAGGGATAAACGCCCGTGGGGGAAAGGACCGACAACTCGGACACTTTCGCCCAGACGTTTGGATAACGCGCAAACGCCAAAAGCTGCTGGAAATGAGGTAGCGGATCAGCCGCTTTCAAATCGA
>CAZCUL010000312.1:0-4663 GCA_964501475.1 uncultured Verrucomicrobiota bacterium
GGCACTCCCAACGCCCTCATACCGCCTGGCACCTACCTTGTGGCTGTGGAGGGTGACGCGGGAGGCAACCCCGGGACTGTCCAGGACATTTTTGACCTTTCCGGCCGGGCCGTCGGCGGAAACGGATTTTTGCTCCTTCTGCAAAAGGACCACTCCTATTCAGCAGCCGGCGGCGCGACCGTCCTGGTGAACCGCGGCAGCGGTCCGGGTTGGGGCAGTGAAGACTCGAGCTCCGTCGGTCATAGCGGAGAATCGGGCGAAACCGATATCGAGAATCCTTCCGCCACCTTCTTTCTGATCCAAACAGAGACCGCTCCGATGTTGGGCGACGACATCGATGCGGACAACGACGGGCTGCCCGATGGCGGCGGTTTTGGGGACTGGACAATTCTGGATTCGGTAGGGGTGCTGGACACCGACGGTGCGGGCGACATTGCGTATGGCGCAATTAACTTTCGCCGGAACAGCCTTCCCGGGAGCGGTGCGACAGCTTCCGGCAATGTCGTGGCCGTCGGGTTCTCGGCAGACTACGTGGGACGAACGGGCCACACGACGGGATCGGAGGCGACAGATTGGGCGGCTGGCGGGAATTTGGGCGGTATTGGTCCCAACTGGACGCTTGGAAGCAGCGGCAATACCTTTCCGCCTTCCTTCGCCGGAGCGCCCTTGAACCATCCGGGCGGACCGAATTTTGGCGCCAGCACCTTCCCTGGCGTCGCCGTGAGCGAATCCGGCTTCTTTACCGAAGTGGACGAAGGCAGCGGGACGGACACCTACGGACTCTTTCTCAACACCGCACCGGCCGGAGCGGTTGTCCTCGAGATTTCCAGTGCGGGCCAAACGCAAATCAGCATCGATAACGGCTCGACCTGGGGAACAGTCCGCACCTTGACGTTCACCACCACGCAATCGCGCCCGGTGCTGGTGCGCGCCTTGGAAGACAACGTGGTGGACACTTCGCCCCATGTGAATCTGGTCACCCATCGCATCGTCACCACGGCGGATCCGGGAAACTATCCGGTGGGCAGCCTCATGCCGGTGGTCGAGGTTTATGTTCGCGAGAACGACTCCGCTTTGCTGAACGAACTTAAGGTGAACCCCCCGGGGGAAGATGAGCCTTTCGAGTTCATTGAAATCCGCGGCCAGGCCAACGGCCTCTTAACGAATGTTTACCTTTTGGTGATTGAAGGGAATTCGGGCAGGAACCCCGGAACGGCAAACCTGGTTGCGAACTTGTCCGGCGTCCAACTGGGCTCGAACGGATTGCTGCTGTTGGCCGCCCCGGGTCACCCTTATACTGTTCCTCCCGAGACTGCGCTGCGACTTCTCCCCGCACTCGGCCAGGCGGATGGCGCCCTGGGCAACGGCAGCATCTCGTTCCTGCTGGTGAGCAGCCCGGAACCAATTGCTGAAGGGGAGGATCTCGACCGCGGCGACAACGGCACACTCGAACGTCTCCCGCACGGAACCACCCTGCTTGACGCTGTAGGATGGACCGACGGCGATACCGACGATCTGGTATTCGGAGGCGTCCTGTTGATGCAAGACTCCGGCACACCGGATGCCGCCGGACGTTTTCCCGGGGACAATACGCCGTTGTCCGCTGATGCGTGGTTCAACGGCGATTTGTCCGGGTTCAATGGCGACTCACTGGTCTATGATGAATTGAACGTCGGCCCTGGCTTTCCATTCGGCACTGTCATGACGCCGGCCTTGCCCAACAACACCGCGCCTGTCATCAGCCCGGTCGCGCCATTATCCGGCGTCATCGGCGATCCGACCAACCCGCAAGTGAACTTCCTGGTGAGCGATGAAGAAACGCCCCCCGAACAGATCAGTGTGTCAGCCAGCAGCAGCAACCCGGAGGTGGTTCCGGACTCGAACCTCTTCATCACACCCGCGGGAGGCGGCGTCCATACCTTGGCCATTCACCCGGTGGGCGTGGGTTACAGCACCATTATCATCACCGCCAGCGACGGCACGATGATTTGGCGCACGACATTCCCTTACGCGGCTTCGGAGGGTGGCGGCCCCAATACCCGCTGGCACACCGGCGCGGCAGACGCCTCCGCGGCGGTTGCGATCAATTCGGACCTGATGTTCGTGGCGGACGACGAGAACCAAAGGATACGTGTGTATCACCGGCACCTTTCCGGGCCCGCTTTGACGCACTTTGATATGACGCCGTTTTTGGAACTGACCGACTTCGAGGGCGGCATGCCGCGCGAGGTGGATATCGAAGGAGCCACTCGGGTCGGCAACCGCATTTATTGGATCGCTTCCCATTCGCACGCCACCATTGCCGAGCCACGCACGAACCGGTCGCGTATTTTCGCGACGGATGTTTCCGGCAGCGGCCTTTCGAGCGCACTGGCCTACGCGGGCCATTACGAGCATTTGAAGGAGGACCTGGCGGCGTGGGACCAGAACAACGGGCATGGGCGCGGAGCGGACCGCTACGGTTTGGTCATGAGCACACTGGAAGGGACAGATCCCAAATCGACTTCCGGCTTTAACATCGAAGGCCTGGCCATGGCCCCTGGCAGCAGCACCGCCGCCTACATCGGCTTCCGCGCTCCCATCGTGCCCGCCACCAATCGTGTCTATGCATTCGTCGTTCCCATCCTGAATTTCACCACCCTGGCCGTCAGCGATGGTCCTCCCGGCTCGGCTCTGTTCGGCCAGCCGATCGAACTCGATCTTTACGGACGCGGGATTCGGAGCATGGAGAACAACGGATTCGAATATCTGATCGTGGCCGGCGCTTCCGGTGACGCTTCCACTCCTTACCCGAACGATTTCAAGCTCTACACCTGGTCTGGCCAACCGGCCGACCAGCCCCAGGAGCGTGCCGCGGACTTAACGGGCCTGAACCCGGAAGCCTTTGTCGATTTGCCGGCAACACCCTTGACGGCCGATACGCAGGTGCAGTTGATCAGCGACAATGGCCGCACCATTTTCTATAACGACGGCATCATCGGAAAACGCCTTCCGGAACCGAACTTCAAAAAGATTCGAAGCGACCTGGTGAGGCTTGGGCCCATTGTCCGGCCGGTGCCCGTCATTCTTTCGACCGAAATGAGCGAAGCCGGCGTGCGCATCACCTGGCGCGCCCGCCCGGCCCAAGGCTATCGAGTTTACTACAATATCCAGTTGGATAATTCACCCTGGATTGCGCTGGCTGGAGATGTTGCTGCGAATGGCCCTACCGCCTCCAAACTTGATCCGTTGCCCAACAGCCAGCAGCGATTTTACCGGGTCGTGCTGTTGCCTTGAACTCGCTATGGGTAGCGAGAACCTCCAAGAATTGGACGCGAATCGGGGCCATGAACTGGAAGAACACCTTCTGGAGTGCGCAGAGTTGGGCAGAGCGCAACGGCGACGGCGCTTTGGCTCCGGCTTCTGCAACGACCGACAGAGCCAAAGCGGTGTCGCGCTTCGCTTGCCACCGTAGTCCAAATTGGATTAGCGACATCGCAGCACGGTTCATGGAGCGGGCGGGGACATCGCAGCGCGATGTCCTGGCGATGTCCATGGCGATGTCCCTACCAGTTTCAGGGAGAGGAGGTTCATGGGGAGAGGTCAGTGGCGTCCCATGGCCGCCAGATGATTCAATGTGGCAATGGCGGTGTAACGATTCTCCACTCCCATCTTCGGGTACAGCCGCAGGGCGTGCGTTTCGGCGGTGCGTTCGGCAATGCCGAGGATGCGGCCGATTTCGCCATTGGTCTTCCCCTGGTAAAGCCAGAAGAGAACATCGCTTTCGCGCTGAGTCAGCCCCCAGGTAGTGTGGCCACGAAGCCATTCATAGAAAGTCGGCTCGTCCGAAAACCAGCAGCAGTTCCCGTTTCTGGACGCGCCATGGGCCGCCAGCCGGCGCCGCACCGCGGCGACGTGAGGCAGGAGCAAGTTCAATAACGCCCGGTCCCGCTCGTCAAAATCGAGCCGATAACGGTGCAGGCTAATCAGGAAAAACGCCTTCGACTGGCCGGTCAGCACGGCCGTCAACTCGCAGTCCACTCGCAAAGGACGATACAGCACGTTATAGAATTCCGTTTGATGAAAGGCCCGGCGCGAGATGACATCGGAGAGCTTCCACGCCCGGCTCGGGGGGGAGAAGAGGACCGGATTCAATGGGTGGGTCGCGCTCAGGCGCCAGAAATCCCGATGCATGGCGGGCAATGGGGGCCGAGCCGGATCATAGCAGGGCTCGATTTCGCGTGCCGAGGGCTGGATTAAATGGCACCCGCCGAATTCGTGCCGAATGAGCGGCCGCAGAGAACTCAAGAGAAGCTGCGGAAGATGGGCAGCGTCCTGGAGCAAATACAATTGGCTGGTCAAGGCCAGAAGCTTCTCGCAGTCCGAGTGAGAAAGATGCTGCATCATAGGCGCTGTTGGAGGTAAGAGGCTGGCGGGCCCTTCTCAGTTCCCGGGAATTTTCAGCGTGGCGCCGGCGGCCCGGGCGGCAGATACTCCCACCGGCCGCCACCGGAGAAACTGTGGAACCGTTAGCCGGCTCACGACTCATATCACTAAGCAGCGGATGCGTGCAGATGTGGATTTCGAACAGTTGGTCGGGCTGCATTATGCCGCGCTCTACCGATTTGCCTTGAGCTTGACTGGAAACGAACCTGATGCCTGCGACCTGGTCCAGGAAACCTTC
>CAZCUL010000313.1:0-3372 GCA_964501475.1 uncultured Verrucomicrobiota bacterium
AAACCATGCAGCAATTGCGATCTCTCGGCTACCTGGGTGGATCTTCGCGGCAGGAGTACGCACTGGCTGGGAAGGGGATCGATCCAAAGGAGCGCGTCGAGGTCCTGAGATTGCTACACCTGGCCGTGTCGCCGGACGCCGCTTCCTCCGTGCGCCAGCCCATCCCCTTGCTGCGCCAGGCGCTCGCGGCCCACAAACCTCATTCTCACGACCAAGAGCGGAACGAACCAGTTGCATGGGTCGATCTTCGAAACCAACCGGAACAGCGCTATCGGCACAGCGAGGGCGCGGCAGGAGAGTTACACGAAGGCCCCGTTCCTGAACCGCAATGAATTCGGCGCTAGCGCCGGCGCTCCGGTTTACATCCCTAAACTCTACAATGGGAAAGACAAGACGTTCTGGTTCTTCGCTTACGAAGGCCTGCGGAAATATCAACCCCCGAACCTACTCATCAAGCGTGCCAACCGAGGCGATGCGGAACGGAGATTTCCGCCAACTCGTCGACAACCAAGGCCGGCTTTCCGTGCTCTATGACCCATGGTCCACGGATACGAACACCTGGGCTCGCACTCCGTTTCCCAACAACACTATCCCCAGTTCGCGGCAAAGTCCATTGTCAAAGAGCCTGCTTGCTATTACGCCCCAGCCGACGCTACCCAACATTAATCCCAACCTCGACTTCAACTGGATTGGGCCGGTTCCCACTTTTCAGCGGAGTTGGACCACGAGCACGCGCATCGACCACCGCATTTCCGACAACGACCAGTTCTACGGACGTTACACGCAGGGGAACTTCCGGAATTTTTCCCAATTTTATAGCCTGCCGATGTTGAACAACGTTCCCGGCACAAATCAGACCTTGGCTCCCAATAAAGCCTTGGCCCTCTCCTGGGTCCGCACGTTTTCCCCGAGTTTCTTCAATGAGTTACTGGTCAGCGGGTCTCGGCAGAACTGGTTTGCAGGCACCGGCGACCCCAATTTCGCTTACTCCGACGAGCTCGGACTTCCCAACCCGTTGGGTGTCAATGGCTGGCCTGGCCTTTATGGTGGTGGGCTTGGGGGCCGGTACTATTTCGAGACCAACAACACCCAGGCGTCTCCGAACTTCTATGCCATCCTCACGAATAACGCTACCAAGATCAAAGGGCGGCACGAACTTCAATTCGGCTTCCATCACCGCTACGACCAGTTGAATCTTCTGCCCGACCAGCAGCAGAACCAGGGCAACCACAGTTGGCTACCGGCGCTACTTCACTCTTTGATCCGAACTCATCCCGCACCAACCCGCTAGCGACTCCGTTTACGGGAGACAACCTGGCAAATCAATACCTGGGGATCATGAACTATTCCAACCAGTTTGTGCGGGGCTATTTTTATGCCCGGGCCAAAGAATACGCACTGTACTTCCAGGACAACATCCGGGTGAGCTCAAGACTGACAATGAACCTGGGCAAGCGCTGGGAATACTGGCCGGCTTTCCCCGAAAAGAATAACATTCTTACCGGCTTCGATCCCGCAACCAAGTCCATCGTCCTTGGGAACAGCCTCGAGAGGATGTACGCCTTGGGCGCCACACTGCCCGCCATCGTGGACCGGTACACCGCGCTGGGCGCCAAGTTCGTAACCCATGACCAGGTGGGTCTGCCCAGGGTCTGATGACCACGCCCAAAACCAACTTTGGACCGCGGCTGGGCTTCGCTTACAAGTTGGGCGACGGCTCTAAACAGGTGGTGATTCGCAGCGGTTTCCGGGTCGCTTATTTCCACATTCCAACCCGTCCTTGGGTGGCGAGAATGCGTTCGAACGCCCCGCTGACCGCCCGCTTCCGGAACAGTTTTACCACCGCGTCCCTCACCCCGGACGGCATCGCCAACTACGGCATGCGTTCCGTGCCGACCATCATCGCCGGACTGAACAGCACCAACGCCGTGACGCTGAACACCGCTAGCGGTCTGAACCGCGGTTCGGCTAGCGTGAGCTATTTCGCTCAGAACCAACCCGACGCGCGGGTTGCGGACTGGAACTTCACTGTCGAGAAGGAAATCATGCCAAACACGGTGGTGCGCGTAGGTTACGTCGGAAACCGCAGCAGCAACCTCGAGCAGTTCCACCGGTACAACGTCGGGACGCCCGATTACGTCTATTTCGAAACCACCAGGAATCCGCTGCCGACCGGTGAGTTCGCCGCCGTGGCAAGGAACCCCTTCGACTCCAACGTCTACGGCAATATCGAAGAGTACCGTATGTCAGGTTGGGGCAACTATAGCGGCGCCCAATTCGAAATCGAGCGCAGTTACTCCAAAGGAGTGGCCTTCCAGTTGTTCTATGTGGTTGGAAACAGTATTGCGGCGGGCGGCCAAGGCTTCGGTGGCACGTCGGTTGTGAGCGAAGTCAACCAGTTCCTGCCTGGCGCGGTGCCCGGCGACTATGACCAAAGGAACAGGCTGCTGAGCTATCAGCGGGACATCAGCATTCCCAAGCACCGCGTGCGGTGGAACTGGATCGTCGATCTTCCGTTCGGTAGAGGTAAGGCTCTGGGAGGTAACGCCGGTGGTCTGCTCAACACGTTGATCGGTGGCTGGCAGATTGCCGGAATTGGCTCGATGAACAGCACGTACGCCGCTTTGCCGACCAACTACTGGCCCACCGGTAACCCGGTGGAACAGTACGGCTACAAATATCCGATCGAGGATTGCACGGCCGGCACTTGCTACCCGGGCTACCTCTGGTACAACGGATACATCCCTGCGAACCGGATCAACAGTGTTGACGCTAACGGCAAACCAAATGGCATCATGGGCGTTCCGGCGAATTACAGACCGGCGGTGGCGCCGCTAGTCCCGTGGGGTTCAACTGCGCTCCCGCCGAACGCCCCGGCCAACACGAATGTCAGTTCTTTCTGGGACACCAACAGCGTCTGGATTCCGTTGAACAACGGCACCGTCCAACGGGCTCTCTACAACGACAACCTGCACCCGTACCGCCTCCAGTACATTCCCAGCACCTTGCAGTGGAATCTGGACTCGTCCGTCTTTAAGTCCATACCGATCAGGGAATCGATGGTTCTCCGTCTAAACGTGGACTTCTTCAATGTCTTCAACCACCCGGGCAATCCAAGCGGTGTGGCGTCGACGGGAATCCTCAGCACGCGTAATTCCGGCGTAAGCCCGCGCGTGCTTCAGTTGACCGGACGCTTCACCTGGTAGATGGCATTTTTGTAGTTAAGTTTAAAACAGGGATCGTGGCGCGCACTCGTGCGCGCCGTCTCGGCACTCCTGCCGGGACTTTCGGGTCGAGATGAGTCTCGAACTAACCCCGTGTGTTTCCGAGGCTTTCCGGCGCGCCATCATCTGCGACATCGACAGTTAGCTC
>CAZCUL010000314.1:0-2881 GCA_964501475.1 uncultured Verrucomicrobiota bacterium
AACAGAACAATTATCTTGCGGCCGTGTTTTCCGTGGCAAAGGTGTTCGGGCTGGCCGCGGTGGATTTGACCACCGGATCTTTCCGTGCCGCGGAATTGGAAACGGAAACCGCTCTTGCGACCGAGTTGGAACGGCTGCGCCCGGCCGAAATCATTTATCCCGCCGAATCGGGCGCGTTGCAGCGGCTTTTGCAGGGCTCCTTCCCCATCCTGGTCGGTTACGACGATTGGGTCTTCGCGCCTGAAACGGCCCAATTCACCTTGCGCGACCATTTTAAAGTGGCGGCGCTCGATGGGTTCGGATTGAAGCATCGCGCCGCGGCCATCGGCGCGGCGGGAGCGGTGCTGCATTATCTTTCCCAGCACCTGCGCCGCGACGTCACCCACCTCACGGCCCTCTCCTGCTATCAACCGTCAGATTATCTCGTTCTGGACGGCATCACACTTCGGCATCTCGAAATCCTCGAGCCGCTTCATCGCGATGCACCTCGTCGCCAGGCCTCTCTTTACGGGGCCTTGAACCGGACGGTGACGCCGATGGGCGCGCGCTGCCTGCGGGATTGGCTCTCCCAGCCGTTAGCGGATGAAACGGCGATTCGGAGGCGGCAGGACGCGGTCAATGCCTGGGTCACTCAAGGCGATCTGCTGGAGTCGATTCGGGAGCGGCTGGCTGAAGTGCGCGATCTGGAGCGGACCATCGGCCGGCTCAGCATTGGCTCGGGCAACGCGCGCGACCTTGTTGCTCTCCGGCAGGCGCTCGAACAGATTCCTTCGATCAAGGAAGTCCTGGCGGAATTGGGGGCGCGACCGGCGCCGAGTTCATTGTTGAAGGAGGAGCCGGCCGGGGGAGGAGCTGCGCCGCTTCTTTCGGAATTGGCAGATCGCCTGACCGACGCGCCTGCCCTGGTCGATTTGATTGCCCGCGCCATTGTGGACGACCCGCCCCTGGCTGTGAAAGAGGGCGGGTTGGTTCGGGACGGTTTCGACGGCGGGCTCGATGAATTGCGGGAAGCGATGCGCCATGGCCGGGACTGGGTTGCCAGGCTCCAGCAAGAGGAGATCGAACGCACCGGAATCCAATCGCTCAAAGTCCGGTTCAACTCGGTGTTCGGATATTACATCGAGGTGACGAAGTCGAACCTGGACAAGGTCCCGCCCGAGTACATTCGGAAGCAGACCATCGCGAACGGCGAGCGGTTCATCACGCCCGAATTGAAGGAAATGGAGGGGAAGATCCTGGGCGCCGAGGAGCGCGGCACGAAGCTCGAATACGAACTTTTTCTCAAGGTGCGGGAGGAGGTTCTCGGCTGGCTCAAACCGATCCAGGACACGGCCGCAGCGCTGGCGCAAATCGATGTGCTCGCTGCCTTCGCCGAAACAGCCCGCCTTTACAGCTACTGCCGCCCGCGAGTCGGCGACGAAGGTGTTCTCTCCATTCGAGACGGGCGCCATCCGGTCCTGGAACAGAGCGTGACCGAAGAACGCTTTGTCCCCAACGATACCCAGCTCGACAGCCAGGTTCGGATTGCCTTGATTACCGGACCCAATATGGCTGGAAAGAGCACCTACATTCGACAGGTGGCGTTGCTGGCCTTGCTTGCGCATACCGGCTCATTCATTCCGGCGGCCGAAGCAAGGATTGATCTGCTGGACCGCATTTTTACGAGGATCGGTGTCAGCGACGATATCGCCCGCGGCCAGTCCACCTTCATGGTCGAGATGTGCGAGACCGCGAACATTTTGAACAACGCCGGGCCGAAGAGCCTGATTATCCTGGACGAAATCGGCCGCGGCACCAGCACCTTTGACGGCTTGAGCCTGGCCTGGTCGATTGTCGAGCATCTGCACAATCAGGTCGGCGGCAAAACGCTTTTTGCCACGCACTACCATGAATTGACCGAGCTGGCCGGGCGCCTGCCGCGGGTGCGCAATTTCAACGTGGCTGTGCGCGAGTGGAACGATCAGATCGTGTTCTTGCGAAAAATCGTCGGGGGCGGCACAGACAAAAGCTATGGTATTCAAGTGGCCCGCCTGGCCGGCATACCCAGAGCGGTCCTGGAACGGGCCAGGGAAATCCTGCAAAACCTCGAGGACTCGGAGCTGACGCCGGAAGGCAGGCCGCGGCACGCATCCCGGCAGCGGGCGGAACGCGAGAAACTGAAGCAACTGGCGCCGGCGCCGCAGTTGGACCTGTTCGGATGAGCGCCGGGGCTCCGGAGAAGAGTTCGGAGAAGGCGATCCTCCTGCGCGTGATCGGGGCCGCCTTCACGCTCGTGTTTATCCTTCTGAGCGCGCTGGCGAAGCCGGGCAGCACTTACCGGGTCTCGTTTCTCTCTTTGAGCGTGGTGTTCTGGCTGATTTACTTTTTGCGCCGGAAGATCAGTCTGCACCCTCTCCATTTCCTGCTCTATGGCTTCGCGCTCTTCTTTCACAATCTGGGTGTGTTCGGCCTCTACCGAAGCAAGTTCGCCGGGCTGGAGTTTGATTTCTACGTTCACACCTACTTCAGCGTCGCGGTCTCGCTGATGCTCTATCGCGCTTTCCGCGACCGGCTCGGCTTCCAGCGCTGGGTGCTTTGGGCGGGCGTGGTCCTGGTGTTGATGGCGCTCGGGGCCCTGCACGAGATCATGGAATATTTGAGCAACGTGCTCCTGGGCCCGGAAAAGGGAATGTTGAAGGTCGAAGCCGGGCCGTTCGACACGCAGGAGGATCTGATCCACGACGGCCTGGGGGCCATCATTGCGGTGGTCATCTACGCCGGATGGGAGCGATGGAAGAAGTGAACGAATCCGGTTTGCTCACCTCCGTCGAAGCGAGCCTCAGCACCTCTCGCGAAACAAAAGCTGGAACAATATCGTTGCCCCGCGCGCATTCCTCTTACT
>CAZCUL010000315.1:0-7435 GCA_964501475.1 uncultured Verrucomicrobiota bacterium
GATGGGGGAAGAAACGCTTCGAACTCACATCCTTGTTCAACTGAATGCGCAGTATGAGGGGAGAGCCATGGGTGAGACTTTCAACGGCGAAGGAAAGACGGACATTCTGATCCGGGAGAATGGCAAAAATATCTTTATCGCAGAATGCAAATTTTGGAAAGGCTCCGGATCGTTTACCGACACAATTAATCAACTTCTTTCGTACACTACATGGAGAGATGTCAAAACAGCCATCGTTCTGTTCAATCGGAACAAGGATACTTCGGCAGTTCTCAAACAGCTTCCTCAACTAGCAAAAGCTCATCTCAATTTTCGGAGTGAATCTGGAGGGCAACCCGAGACACGCTTTAGGTTTCTATTCAACCAGAAGAATGATCCGAATCGCCAAATGCTCCTGACCGTTATGGTGTTCGATGTTCCGGTGTAGGCAATTAGCAATGAGTGCCACGAGTTCCAATCCTTACGAGAATCTCTCACGAAATCAGCATTTGATGCCATTCAATGGCCGTCACTAGTTTCCGGAGCACCGGTCAAGGTGTGTTCCGAGTACGCAAAACTTTTCGCAGATAAGGCAGCTATGCTGGAGGCGGAAGGGAAGAATGATCAAGCTCGTGCGGCGAGAATCCTACAAGAAGTTTCGTCTTATGCTTTTCATCCAAGTGAACAAGACCGTCCTTTCCATGCAGTGCTGGTTTTGAACGAACAACATTCTCGCCTGTTTCCTGAAGATTTGCCAAACGAAATGGTGGCAATCCTCGCATTACTGGCCCCAGAAGCTCGGGATGCCGGATTTTCGGCCCGGTTAGGAGACTCGGGATTTGATTGAAAGGACGGTCGAGGCTTAAGTTCCGAGAAATCGCCTCTGAGTCGCGCAGACCCCCATATACTAACCGCGCGACCGCCCCGGAGTGCCCCCGCTCTGCCCCGTCCCGGCCCTGGCTTCGGCCAGCAGGGCGTCTCGAATCCAATCCGACTTGCTTTTGCCGGATGCCCGGATTGCCAAAATGAGCTCCTTTTCTTCGTCAGGGCGAAAGCGAGCTCCATAGGTTCGCCCTAAAGCTTTGCCCCGAGGAATGCTTGGGCGCCCAATCTTTCTTTTCATGCGTTTACGTTAACAAAAATGATTTGACTCGCCAATGACTTTATGTTAACAGAAAGTAAGCTATGATGGCGACATCGTAGGAAAACATCCAAACAGCTTTGACTGCCAACAAGTGCCGCCCGCGCTCCGGTCAAGGCTAGCTTAAACCAGAGCAACCCGCGTCAACGGGTGGGCGGCACTGAAAGGCTAGCAATGGCAGATCGGACTGTCTATGAAATCATCACAGAGCGGATGATTTCGCTTCTGGAACGCGGCACAATCCCTTGGCAAAAGCCTTGGAGCGGAGCAGATCAATTGCCGCAGAACCTCATTACGCGAAAGCGGTATCGGGGCGTCAACGTATTCCTATTGCACGCTGCCGGATATGATTCGCCCTACTGGCTGACGTTCAAGCAGGCCAAAGAGCTTGGCGGGCATGTCAGGAGCGGAGAGAAGGCTTTCCCGGTTGTTTTCTGGAAATGGCTGAAGGCGGAAGATAAGGAAACTGGCGAACCGAAAGAAGTCCCGTTTCTCCGTTACTATTCCGTTTTCAATGTCGCCCAATGTAGCGACATCAGGCTTCCCGCTCCGGTCACTCCTTCCCGGAATCACAATCCCATTGCGAAAGCTGAACAGATCATCGCAGGAATGCCCAAGCGCCCCGAAATTCGACAGGGCGGAATCCGGGCATGCTACCTGCCCGCCTTTGACCGCGTGGAGATTCCCAAGCCCGAAGCCTTCCGTAGCGATCAGGATTATTATTCGATACTGTTTCACGAATTGACGCACGCCACAGGCCACGAAAGCCGCCTAAACCGGAAGGGCATCAATGGAAACGATGGCGAATGGTCTGCCTTCGGCTCGACACCCTACGCCAAAGAAGAACTGGTTGCCGAAATGGGAGCAGCATTTCTTTGCGGTCACCTTGGCATTGTGGAACGCACAATCGACAATTCAGCCGCCTACATTTCCGGCTGGCTTCAACGGCTGCGCGACGATTCCAAACTGGTAGTCCATGCTGCGGCACAGGCGCAAAAGGCTACAGACTTCGTCCTGGGAACCCGGGAACCCGCCAAGGAGGAAAGCGAGTCATGAAGCCGCGCTCTCTTAAGATTGCTGCAACCGGGGACTTCTGGCGTGGCAAGATCAAACCGCAAATTCGACTCGCCGGACGTTGGCTTGAACTCGCCGGATTCAAACCCGGCAGGCGTGTTCAAATCGAAATCTCCCAGCCTGGCTGTCTAATTGTCACGGCTGTCGAGCCCGATATATCCGGCTCGCAATGAACATTCCCCTGCGTGCGCCCCGTCGTGAATGCGGCGGGGCGTACACAAATCCCCGTCATTTTCCCAAGGCGGAAAACCATCGTTTTCGACCCGTTCACGAAACATCAGATTTTTGAACAGCGCACCCTTATGAGAATCGCCATTTACTGCCGCGTCAGCACTGACAAGCAAGTTTTCCGACATTACTAGCGGCGCGAAATTCAGCCGAAAAGGCTTGGATGCCTTAATGAGCGAAGTTCGACGCGGTCGCATTGACGTTATCCTTTGCCAAAAGCTCGACCGCCTGGGCCGGAGCCTGCCGCACCTGGCGCAGATCATCGCGGAGTTAACCGCGCATAACGTTGCCCTGATCTGTATCAGCCAAGGCATCGACACCAGCGACGCCAACCCGGCTGGCCGATTACAGCTTGGCGTTTTAATGGCTGTCGCAGAGTTCGAGCGGGCGATCATTCGAGAGCGCGTCAACGCCGGGCTGAAAGCCGCAAAGGCAAAGGGCGTAAAATTGGGCAGGCCAGAAAGGCTTTCTGCGTTTGCCGAAGCCGTGAAGGAACTGGCCGGGCGTGGCTTGGGCGTTCGAGCCATCGCCAAGGAGTTGCGATTGCCGGTTTCCTCCGTGCACAAGCTCTATAAGCACACTTACAAACGGTTCCGTGAATTGTAGAGGCACAAAAGTTCATTTGTATGGCTTACTTCGGTTTGCATTGGTTCTGCCCTGGATTAGAGAATGGCGAGAAACAGAGTTAGCTTAAATGTCAACGTCCTTTTGGGTCAGTTTAGTTATTTGGCTTTTGTCGGGATTGCAACTGCTCTGTGATCACCGGGAAACACGGCAGGAGTTAAGGGCGGCGATGAGAAGGGCAGAAATTCGCTGGATTCGCTTCAAGCTTCTTGTTCTGTGGTCGCTTTTTACTGGTGCGTTTATCGGCGTCGTCGTAACCGGGGCGGAGGCTATAGCGGACAAGGAAGAGCGACAAGCTGCGTCGGAACAGTTCAATGTTGTCTCAAATCGAATGTACGAAACAGGGAGGAAGGTAGAAATATACTCCAACGCCTGGGCTAAGGCTGAACGGGCAGCGGCAGTCGCCCAACAGGCGGAGCAGAACACAGTCGAGCACGCCAAACGCATTGAGCAAGCCGCTAAACCAAGACGGATTGTCGAACAGCAAAAAACGATCATGCTCAGTTTGATCAGGCCGGCCGAAGGAGAAACCATCGATGTTATTTATAGCATCGCGGACACAGAAGCGGCGCAATTCGCCGCTGACTTGATTGCCATTCTGAAAGAAGCAGGATATTCGGTTGAGGATACTTCCGCAGTACATGTTGTCATGGGGGGGGGAGCCCCCGATACAGGACTGTCCGTAACTGTTAACGCCTCGCCAACCCCACGAAGCTTGAATTCCCTGCACCAAGCGTTTACCGCAGCAGGTATCGAGGCCAACTGGTTTGGAGTCGATATGCCGTCGCCGAACAAAATCCACGTATTCGTAGGGAGAAGGCACTAACGCAGCCAGGATAAGCAACGCATCATAAACGTTCTATGGGGAAGACATGCCCGTGAGTTCCTTCCCCCCTTGTTTAGCGGAGATACCCCATGTTGCAACATCGGCAACGCTCGACAGTTGCGTCGCGCTGAAAGCAAACTGATGCAGGAGCCAGATTAACCTTCTCGCCGCCTTGCATGGCCTCCGCTCCCCGGTTTCCCATCGCCGCAATGTGTGCCGTCCCACGCCGAACAGGGCCGCTGCGTGAGCACGCGACCAGCCCAGCTTCTCGCGGAGGTCCAGGATCATTCTACGAGATTCCTGACTCGACGGAGCAAAGAGATTTGCCAGCCTTAGGGTCAGTTCCCCAGCTAAGACAGCCGCCACTTCACCGTCGGGAGTAACCACGAACTCCTTCCTGTAAGGATTTCGAGGAATATCGGCCTGCGTCACGGAGCCAATGTGCCACAAGAGCGAGTAGCTGTGCACTATCGCAAATCAAGCACGCCTCACGTCCGACTGAGACCTACCAACCCTCTACATCGGGAAACGAGGCGCAATCCTGCCCCAGGAAGACCGGGTAAGAGGCGGTTCAGGAAAACTGATCTGGCCCAGAAGTGGCACAGAGAGAATTCTTAGCCTCATTTAGCAAGGACAAAAATGGGCTCCACAAACGCTACAATCAATTGAAGGTCTGGACCTCGCGAAAGTGGTGGCTGGAGACGGAATTGAACCGCCGACACAAGGATTTCCAGAACATCGCGCACCCCTCCACGAACCGCGGTGCAACTTCGCGCAAGACAGTGCGCAGAGCCTTTCTGCAAGGTGAACGCCGCCTGTGTGCGCTCAGAGAAAGGGATGCTCGCTTCGCTCGGAGAACGTCAGTTCGCCCTTCGCTTCGCTCCGGGCTCACAACCCTACGAACGCGCGCAACGTCCCAAGCCCCTCTTTGCCCATGCCCGTTGTCGCACGCGCGTAGCCTGACGTCCACGCTTCGGCCCTGCGGGCCTTGCGCCGCGCCGCCTTCTCTGGTTTGCCAATGGCTCCGGTCGGCGGCGCTTGGGCTACCAACGCGCGCGCGTCCGAGGCGCGCTCCAAGCCAAAGGCGCGCATGCAATGCCAATTCGCCAGGCTGGCCAATGTGCTTTGCGCGCGCGTGGTCAGGCTACGAACAAGCGCCCCTAACGGGGCGCCAGGATAACGGCTGCTCCGCAGCCGCAAACTCAAAGGTGCCCTCCGCGAGAGCCTTGCCGCTTCGCGTCCGGCACTCGCTTCCCGCCACAATGCCAGACTGCGCGTGTCCGGCTCGTTCCTCGCCACACCCGCAGCCAACTGGCCGCTACGCTCATCGCTCCGCGGCTTATGAATGCAGGCTCCGCCTGGTAGGACAGCGCGTCCCGCCTGTCCGCGCTCGCCTCCCAGGCTTCTCCTGCGGGAAGGGGCGATAGACTGCCCAACCAATCGCTCTCAGCTACGCTTCTCGTTCCTGCGAGGCTGGGCTTCCGCGGTTGCTCGCGCAGACTATCGCCCCAAGGTCGCGCGCTATGGCCGCGCGCAAGCGCCTGACTCCGCAGCTTTCAGACCGACTGCACTTCACTGCGGAGCTTCGCTTCGGCCACACTGATCCGCCAGCGACCTCGGCAAAGGGGGAAAGGAGCCTCGCCCGCTGTCGGGTGTCGCCGTGCGCGAGCACCTTCGTTCCGTTCCGCTGGCCTGAAACTGCGGAGACAGGCGAGGATGCGTCGCTCAGGAAGCGACGCCAGACAACCCGCACCCGCCAATGACGATTCGCTTCGTTCCCAAGGGCGCGGCGAATGGCATTCGAGACCGTTCCACTTGCTGCCCACTGCGATCATACAACACATATTGTGCGAGAAGCCCCTTTCTCCGCAGACCACTCCCCACCTGTGGGACCCTTCTGCGCGGGCCTTTCGCACAATATGGCGTTGTATGACACCGTGGCTGCGTGGTCTGTCATGTCGGCTGCTCCCGATCCATCGGGGTTGCAGCCGGCCACGCCAGCCCACTCCGGCATCTCTCACGCCATTCCCGGCGCCCCGGATCACTCCGCTGGCAGGTCCAGTCAGGCGGGTGCGTAGGACAGGCGTCCCGTCTGGCAAGGTAGAATAGGCGTCCCGCCTGTCCACGCGCGGGCAACACCGCAGCGATTCAATCATTCCGCTCCGCTTCATTCACGGCGATGCCTGCCGCGGGCGCCACACAGGCAACGCCAGCGCTCGCTTCACTCGGAGTTTGAGAGAAAAAGAAATGGTCCCGATTGGGCACGCCAAGGAGGTAGGGGTTGGGGAACCCCGTTGAAGAACCGTGCCACAATCGAGACGTGCGCGGTTTCTATCATACAGCGAAGGATTGGAAAGACTTTTTTAGCTCGCTCCTTCCTCGCTCAACGGTTTCTCCCTCTCTTCCGCAGCGAGCGGAGGAGAGGGCTGGGGAGGAGGTCTTCTCAACCCACACACGCCGCAACGCGATTCGGCAGGGCCATTATATGTCGGGCGTCTCCGCGTCAAGGTATTGCTCCTCTGACTCTCCGCCGCCCTCCATGCCTCTGCCTCTATGTCTCATCGCGCACCACTTTTCGCTGCGCAGAAACAAAACCATCAACAGAAAGGTTCAGACATGAAAAAGCAGAAGCAGACCAAGGAACAGACCGCGTTGCCCTCGATCCCTGAGGCCCAGCCCTCCACTGGGGTTCGCATTTCTCCCAACTCCGAAGTTCTCATCCTCAACCGTTGAGTCCATGAACACCGACCACAACCACGACGCCGAGCCATTCGGCTCCGTCATCTACAGCTACACGCGCGCGCAAGCCGTCACCGATGGCTTCCAAGTTGAAGTCACGAAGTTTGCCCGTGAAACCGGCATCACGTTCCCCGTCTTTCTCACCCGGAGCGTGTTCGACAATTACGTTGCCGTTCCGCCCGGCGTGACGTGCCAGGACGAAGCCGGACGGCTCTGGGATATTGTCTGGATGCTTCGCTTTGCCATCCGGCGAGCGCGGCCCGGAGCCGACCGCTTTCCGTTTGCGCTTTACGTCCGCAACGACAATCGCGCCCCGCGCCTCGTGAAGCTGGTTTCGAGCTGCGGCCCGCTCGACATCGACGACGCACAGCCCGCCATCACCGTGATGATGCCGCACGAAGATTGAGACCGCGCAACGCTGGCCCCGGCCCGCGCCGGGGTCAGCGGCTTTTTCCGGTTTGTGGGGAAGCGACCTCCTCCCCATACCCCACCCGCCAAAGGCTTCGCCTCTGGACTCGTGCCTTTGCTTCTGGCCCTCTGGCCGGGTTGGCCGACATCAGCCATCCCCAAGGCGTCGCGCTCCACTCCGCAGCCCTCGCGCCGTCATCCCGCGTGACGCACTAAGAGCACGCGAGCCGCCGTCACTCCCGCTGCTTTCATTCCGCGCGACTCATGCCCCACCCATCCCCGTTGCTCGACCCCTTCCATCCCCAAGAGGTCTGCGCCACGATCAATGCTCGACAAAATCAAAAGCTCAGGCTCAATACTCCACCCACAATGAAGCGACAATTCCTGCGTGAACACCACAACCGTCAGGACAAGGC
>CAZCUL010000316.1:0-3217 GCA_964501475.1 uncultured Verrucomicrobiota bacterium
AGGAAGTTGAGCCGGTTGCCAGTGGTGCTCCAGCCCCGGAGCGATGATCGCAGGTCCCCCGGGTCGCCGCCCCAGGAGCCGCCACGAATCACGCGCAGGCCACAATCACCCCCCTCCCCTGCTAACCACGCCGAGCCATCTTTGGGGGCACCATTGTAGCTCTCGTGCCAACAATCTTCGACCCATTCCCACACATTCCCGCTCAGGTCATAGAGCCCAAAGGCATTCGGCTGTTTGGTGCCGACCTCGGCCGTCTTCCCACCTGAATTCTCAAAAAAGACCGCATACATCCCCAGCTTGTTTTCTTCCGAAGTCCCTGCCCATGTCTGCTGTTTGTTCCCGCTTCGTGCCGCATATTCCCACTCGGCTTCGGTGGGCAGGCGGTACCCCTTCCCTGTTTGTTTCTTTAACCATGCGGCATAGGCTTTTGCATCATCCCACGAGACGTTGATCACCGGCCGTTGGCCACGCCCCCAGCCTGCGTCAGACGGCAGTCGGCGACCGGTGGCTGAAGCGAACTGATCGTACTGTTCAAAGGTGACCTCATATCGCCCTATGGCAAACCCCTTGACCATGACATCTCGTATGGGCTGCTCGGTTTTGTCACCCTTCAGGCTACCCATCCGGAAGGTATCTCCCGAAATGGAGACCATTTCCGGTTCTATCAGTCCGCCGCGACCCAATAATTCTTTGACATTACTTTGTGAAACCTGCGCCGTCACGTGAGCGACTTGCTCTGCTTCATAGGCCTGCTGAGTTGCAACATACCACTGCCGCCACAATACACCCGCGATGAGTATGAGAAAAAGAAGGCCCATTTTCACTGGAGTCGACACGCGAAAACGCCGGCTTCGGTTGACGGCACGCGCCACACTGTCGTGGCTTAATTCATAATAAAACCCCTTCAAGTCCGGGCGGGCATCTTTGCGAATCAGACGGGCCTTCGCCAGTTTGTCTAAGCTGGGGGCGGTGACCTTGTACTGCTTCACGATTTGTCCCTCATGAAGGCTCACTCGATGGCCGTCAGGATTCAGCAACCCCAGTTCACATAGTCTTCGCGCCCGCATCCGCTGCCATCCGGCTGGAAGCTGGCGAATGGCACCGGCATAGAAATCTTCGAGTAAGTGTTCCATGGCCTTGCGGCCACCAAGCAGGGATTCGTCAACTTCGATTTCTCCCTCCCGTTCCCTTTGTTTTCTGGCCACCTGTTGCTCGGCATGTCGGCAAATGATCTGCAATTGAAAGGGCTCCACCTCTCCTTTGCGGTTGGCGAGAAAGTCCATCATGCCATCCAGAGCCGGTTGCGCATACCGGAACGGACGCGTGGTAAAGAGCTGGGGGTTGTCATTCGCGGCCGGCTCGACGACCGCGCGCATGGCGTCCTTTTGACTAAGAGGCGCCAAACGAAACCGTTGCTCAAAGATGGACGGAAGATTCGGGGCGAGGTCTTCCAGCGCGCCGACATATTCTTCGCGCAAACTGAGAATGACTTTCACGTCGGGTGGCGTGTCGGTATAGCGTGGGTGAATGCCGTCTTGACTCCCCCTGCGAATTCTGGCGGGCAGGCCACGGACAGCCAGTTCGCCCAATTGTGCCGCCACGGCAGCACAGCCCTGTTCGGATTGTAAGGTAAAAAGTTCTTCGAACTGGTCGAACACCAGCACCGGCACCATCAACAATTCGCCGCGCCACAGGTCGGTGGTTTTGAAGAATTCCCACAGTCCTTCCGTCTCGGTGGTAGAACATTCGACCTGCCGTTTTGCACACTCCTCACGCAAGGCCTTAAACACGGTGGGCACCGGCTCAACTTCAGGTGCATTCAATCGCACGGGCACCGGCAAGAGCCCGTGTTCTCGAAGACGCGGAAACAACCCTGCCTGCAGGAGCGAGGTCTTTCCCAGGCCCGATTTGCCAAAAAGCACCAGCAAGCGTACAGCCCGAATACGATGCAGGAGATGCTCAATTTCCTGCTCCCGTCCGAAAAACAAATGCCGATCGACGTCATTGTCTTGAAACGACTTCGGGCCGGGATACCGGTCAAAGAGACCGCTGATCGGGGAAGTCGTGCCCGTCATCGCGGTCACGAGGAATGCCCCCCGGAACGCCGCTGTCTCTGCTGCCAATCCTCCAGAATTTCCCGGGCCAGACGATCCACGCCGTCCGGAGAAATCAGATCTGCTCTCTGCAGGTGGTTGAGGCGTTCCAATCCGGCGCACGGTGCAAGGATGGCGGGGATCAAAAAGCGTATGCCCTCATCGAATCGTTCCTGTCGCTCAAGAGCCACCGTGATCTCTTTATGAATGTAGGTTTCGGGCCGCTGCAGCATGCTGGGCGTTTGGAGCACCAGCACGTAGTGAACCTGCTTCTCCAATACATTGTTAATCCGTTGATCCCACTTCTCCCCACCGCGTAAATCCTGCTGGTCGCGCCAGGTTCCCACGTTTCGGGCGTGGAGCTGTTCTTGAATGCGCACCACCCGCTCACGGTCCCTGGTGTCATAACAGAGAAAGACTTTGGGTCCTTCGGGAGATGGCTCGTGGGGTGGAGGCCCGGGATGTTGTGCCTCATACTGAAGACGAAGTTCCGCCGCAAATTCCATCCAGGAATGATGGCGAAATTCGATTTTATGTTCCTTCTCGAAAAATATGGCCGTCTGCTTGCTATCCGGATGAGCAAAAAAAGCTGCTGATTCGACAGCCATGGAACGATTGCGGTGCCGGTAGGTCTGCAGAGCATGAAGCAAGACACGTGTGTACCAGCGCTGAAAGCCGAATCCGAGAAATAAGAAAGAGGTTTGTGGGTCCGCCAACTGAGCGGCAATGTAGGCAGGAAGTGGCGGCGCTCCCCGAACGACATTGACTAAAAAATCGAGTAAATCTGTTTCCGTCAGCACCAGTGAATCAATCGCGTGAAGGTCACCATACAGGTGATACACAATCGGGTGCCGTGGGTCAGTCTCGGCGAGTCGTTCCGGGCGGGATTTTCTGAAGTGGTAAAAATCCAGGATGGGTGATTTCCCGATTTCACGAAAGGCATTCGACAGAAAATGCGCCGGGATCGTCGTCAGACATACCGTAAACGGCAAATGCGCAAGGTCACGGTACACATTCGAGGTGAGTGTATCGAGAGGCGCATAGAAATCCTTCACTTCAATTTCCAGGTCGGACCGATCCCCATCCTTGTTATAGCGAAGTTGGGCGATATGCACCACATCATC
>CAZCUL010000317.1:0-6370 GCA_964501475.1 uncultured Verrucomicrobiota bacterium
CGGTGGCGATGCCGGGCGGCGCTATACGGTGGAAGCGCCCCATTGCCTATCAGGAGATCGAGGGACGCCGCCTTCAAATCGAGTGCGCCTACCGGATCGAAGAGGGCGATCGTCTCACTTTTTCGATCGGGGCATACGATCGAACGCGTCCCTTGGTCATCGATCCCGTCCTTGTCTATTCCACATATCTTGGCGGGAGCGATCTTGATTCGGGAAACGCCATCGCAGTTGACCGCAGCGGAAACGTTTACGTTGCCGGCCAGACGGTCTCTGCGGACTTCCCCACGCGAAATGCTTACGGAAACCAGCCACCCGGGTTAAGCGATGTCTTTGTGACGAAGCTGAACAGCAGTGGGACGGCGCTGATTTTCTCGACGTACCTCGGAGGCGCCGACGTCGATCTGGCCAATGGCATTGCCGTCGATCATAACGGCAACGTTTACGTGACCGGACTGACGGCCTCGGATGATTTTCCAACACGGAATGCCTTTCAATCGTCGTTAGGCGCAGCCGGTGTGGAAGATGCGTTTCTGGCTCGGCTTGGTCCGGCAGGGACGAATCTGGTTTACTCGACTTACTTTGGAGGGCCCGGCTACGAAGCGGCTTCCGGGGTCGCCGCCGATCAGAATGGAAACGCCTACATTGTGGGCGTCACGGCTTCAAGCACCAGTTTTCCGGCGAAGAATCCATTTCAAGCCTCTCCGGGAGCATTCGGAGATGCGTTTGTGGCAAAGTTCTTTACCCAGTCGTCGGGGCAGAACTCACTTATCTTCGCCTCCTGGCTTGGCGGGAACGATCCCGAAGAGGGGCATGGCGTTGCGCTGGATAACAGCGGCAACATTTATCTGACCGGCGAGGTTTTCAGCGACGAACTGGTGGCGCCAAGTTTTCCGGTGCGCAACGCATATCAGCCTGCTTATGCTGGTGGAGGCAGCGATGCATTCGTGGCCAAGATCCATTCTAGCGGATCGACGGTCTCGTTTGCAACGTATCTGGGCGGCAGGAATGAAGACTCCGGGTTCGCGATAGCTGTTGATCCGGTGAACAACATTTATGTTGCCGGCTCGACGTTTTCAACGAACTACGCGGTTACCAATGCAGCACAGCCGATCATCGGCAGCGGCGGGGTCTTTTACAATTCAGACGCCTTTGTGACCGTGCTTCGAAGCACCGGAACAAGTCTTTTATATTCCACGTATCTGGGTGGCGATTTGAACGATTCGGCCACCGCGATCGCTGTGGATCCGGAAGGGATCATTTATGTAGCAGGGGAAACGAAATCGGGCAATTTCCCGCGGACTGGAGGACCGTTTCAAAATGTGTATGGGGGCGGCTTTTCGGACGCTTTTGTGGCTGTCCTGAATCTGGGAGCGACGGGAGCCAGCTCTCTCGCGTTTTCCAGCTTCCTGGGCGGCAATGATGGTGACCTGGCGTTGGGCATCGCAGCCGACACGAACGGCAACTTTTACGTCACGGGACAAACCAGCACCAGCGCGGACTTTCCCACGACGCCAGGCAGCTTCCAGGAAAACTTCGGGGGCGGTTACAGCGACGCGTTCATCTCGCGGCTCAGCTTGCAACCGGCGCTGACAGTGAGTCGCTCTGAAAGCGATCTGCTGTTATCCTGGCCGGCTTGGCCGCCAGGGTTCAACCTGGAAAGTGCAGGCAATATCTCGTCGCAAGATTGGGCACCGGTTGCCGGGATGCCTGTCACCGTCGGTGACGAGAGGCAATTGAGCGTGGCCATTGGCGCAAACCATCGATTTTACAGGCTGCGGAGATTTTGATTCGCCAAAGGTGCCGGCAGGCGGCCGAGCGGCGCCGGTCAGTTTTGACTTGAGAAACGGCGGCTTCTTTGAGATAGTAGTCTCGGTAAAGGCAGCAACTTGGTCTTTCTCAAAAAGTTTTTGACAGGTTTAAACCCTGCCATGCTCGTGATTAGAAACAAAGTCCTTGAACCGTAGTTGATACTAACGGAGCCTTGACTTCGATGGTGGCCGACAGGCCTTGATTGGAAGTCGAAAGCCATTGATTGGGTTCCACTTGTTCCTTGGAAGTTCAAAGGAACTGTTTGCACACGGCATTACGGCGGGGTTTTTCTTTCGGGCCTGCTCAAAAGCTGCTAGCCTTGCCGGCACATGAGTGGGGACGATTTATTTGGAGAACCGAAAACCGGCCCTCCTTCCCCGTCGCAGGCGTTGTCTCGCTCTGCTCCACTTGCGGCCCGTATGCGACCTCAGTCGCTGAAGGAATTCGTCGGTCAAAACCATATCCTCGGCCCCGGTCAACTGCTGCGGCGGGCAATCGAGTCGGATCGTATCCAGTCACTGATTTTTTATGGCCCTCCCGGCACAGGGAAAACCTCCCTGGCGCAGATCATCGCGCGACATACCAACAGCCGGTTTGAACGGCTGAGCGGGGTGGAATCGAACGTTGCGGAAATGCGCCGAGTACTGGCTTCCGCGGCCAATCGCCTGCAAAACACCGGCGGCTCCACCATCCTCTTCATTGACGAAATCCACCGGTTCAACAAGGCCCAGCAGGATGTGCTCCTCCCCGATGTTGAAAATGGAATTGTCCGCTTGATTGGAGCTACCACCCACAACCCTTTCTTCTTTGTCAATTCGCCTTTGGTTTCCCGCTCGCAAATCTTCGAGTTGCGGCCGCTTTCCGAGGAAGATTTGCTCGCTTTGTTGCAACGCGCGTTAGGCGATAAGGAAAGGGGACTCGCAAATCTTAAGATTGAAGCGGATGACGATGCCTTGAGGCATTTGGCTCGCGTGGGGGACGGCGACGCTCGAAAGGCATTGAATGCATTGGAAATTGCGGCCCTGACCACGCCGCCGAATGCCCAAAGGACGATCCGAATCGACCTCTCTGCTGCCGAGCAGAGCATTCAAAGAAAAGCCATCGTTTACGACGCGGACGAAGATGCGCATTACGACACGATCTCGGCCTTCATAAAATCGATGCGCGGCAGCGATCCGGACGCGGCTCTGTATTGGTTGGCGAAGATGATTGAAGCGGGCGAGGATCCTCGCTTTATAACGCGGCGCATCGTTATTTCCGCGGCCGAGGACGTTGGGCTGGCTGATCCGCACGCGCTGAGCCTGGCTGTTGCCGCGCATCATGCCGCTGAGTTCATCGGGTGGCCCGAGGCGCGGATTCCCATTGCCGAGGCCGCGCTTTACATTGCTACCGCTCCTAAAAGCAACAGTGTGATTTTGGCAATCGATGCGGCCTTGCAGGATGTTCGATCCAAACCGGTTCAATCGGTCCCACCGCATCTGCGTGACGCGCATTATGCCGGCGCGAAGCTCCTGGGACATGGCAAGAATTACGAGTATGCGCACGATTTTCCGGGACATTTCGTTGCCCAGGATTATCTCGGAGAGAGCCGGCGCTTTTACGCGCCTACGGAACAGGGCGCGGAGGCGGCGATCAAGGAGCGGGTCCAGGAGTGGCGCGCTCAGTTGGAAAAGGCAAAACGAGACAAATGAATCTATCGGAAGGCGTAACCAAGCGCGATCTACGGCGCCAGATGCGAACCGAAGCGGCAAGCTGTCCTCCGGAGGAAATGGCCGAGGCCTCCGCGCGAATCTGCCGGCGCTTAACGGAGCAGGCAATATGGCGGAGGGCTGGTTCGGTACTGCTTTACATGCCGATTTTGGGCGAACCTGATGTGCGGCCGTTGATCAGGGAAGCGCTGAAGGCGGGGAAATTGGCCGCATTGCCGCGTTTTGTCGGGCCACCGCAGCATTATGCAGGCTGCCGCATCCCCGATGCGGATGTGCCGCTGGTTCCCGGGCCATTTGGGATTCTCGAACCCGGGGTGGAATACCCGGCGGTGGATGTAAAGCAACTGGACTTGTTGCTCGTGCCTGGCTTAGCATTTACGGTCGATGGTTGCCGGCTCGGGCGGGGTAAAGGATATTACGACCTATTGTTGGCCGGAGTTCCTGGAGCGAAGTGCGGGGTGGCCTTTGATTGGCAAATCCTCTCCCGCCTCCCCCTCGAACCACATGATGTGCTCTTGGATTATATCCTGACGCCGACGCGTTGGCACCAAGTTGTAGGCCGGGCGCGGTCTTGAAATGAGCTTGCTGGAAAATCCTTACCTGATCGGCACAGCCTGTTTCCTGACAGGGGCTCTTTTGGGTTACTGGCTGCTGCGCTGGAAGGATCGAAATGTTCAGGCCGCGCTTGAGATCAAACACCAGGCCGTTCTGGAAAGCGCCCATGCTCAGGCCGAGTCCATGACTCGCGAGACCCGGATTCGGGCCAATGAAGAGAATCTGCGGATTCGTGACGAGGCGGAACGCGCGCTTGCCGACCGGCGCCATCAGCTCGGGGAGACCGAGAAACGATTGACCGAGCGGGAGAATCTGATCAACCGGCAACTGGAGAATCTTGTCGAGGAGGAAAAGAGCCTGCGCGAGCAACAGCAGGATTGGAAGCGCCGGAACGGTGAGCTCGAACTGCGCAGCCTCGAACTGGCTCAGGCCAGCCGAAAACGCCTCCAGGAACTGGAAAACCTGGCTCGCCTTACCGAAGCCGAGGCGCGCAATCTTCTCCTCAAAGAGGCCGAACTCTCCGCACTGCAGGACGCCAGCACTCTCACCCGCCGCATTGTCGAGGAAGCGAAAATGCGGGCTGAAGAAAAGGCCCGCCATATTATCAGCACCGCCATTCAGCGGTATGCGGGCGAGCACACGTTTGAAACCACCAGCGCCACGGTCACCCTGCCCGGCGAGGAATTGAAAGGACGGATTATCGGACGCGAAGGACGGAACATCCGCGCCTTCGAAGCCGCGACCGGCGTCACCGTGCTGATCGACGATACGCCCAATGCGGTGGTCTTGTCCGGTTTTGATCCGGTCCGGCGGGAAGTGGCTCGGGAGTCCATGCAACGGCTCATTCTCGACGGACGGATACATCCGACACGGATCGAAGAAGTCGTCGCCAAGGTTTCTCAGGAGATGGATGAAACGATCATGCGGGCGGGCGAAGAGGCCGTTTTCAAGGTCGGCTTGCCGCCGCTGCATCCGGAGATCGTCAAGCTACTCGGGAGACTGCGCTTTCGGCAAAGCTTTTCCCAAAATATCCTGCACCATTCGGTCGAAGTGGCTCATCTGACCGGATTGATGGCGGCCGAACTGGGTCTCGACATCCAAAATGCCAAGCGGGCCGGCCTGCTCCACGATTTGGGAAAGGCGATCAATCACGAAGTCGAGGGAGCGCACGCCTTGATCGGAGCGGACCTCTTGCGGCGATACGGCGAACCCGAGCAGGTGGCGAACGCAGTGGCTTCACATCACGACGAAGCGCCGCATCACGGGCCGCTGGGTATCCTCGTTGGCGCCGCCGACGCCATCAGCGCTTCACGTCCGGGCGCGCGTTCCGAAACCATGGCGACGTATATCCGGCGTGTGGAAGCATTGGAAAGATTGGGAATGTCATTCCCCGGCGTCGAGAAATGCTTTGCGGTGCAGGCGGGCCGGGAATTACGGGTGTTGGTGGAGCCGAACCGTGTGACCGACGAAGAGGCTTACGCCATGGCCCGTTCGATCGCGCGGAAAGTCGAAAGCGAACTGCAGTATCCCGGGCAAATCCGGGTGACGGTCATCCGGGAAACCCGCTGCATCGAATTTGCCAAGTGAGCCGGAGCCTCACCGGCCTTCATTGAGCATGGTAGGCAGGCCGTGCTCCCAGCCCCGCGGCGAATTCCATGGCCGCGCCGACATGTTATCCGGCTCGGTGGACTTGCACCCGGCACAAAAAATTGCACAAGCCGCCAGCGCGAGCGGCAGCCATTTCATGAACGATTTCATAAACCAAAACTAGTTCGAGATGACTTTATCCCCTTCCCGGACTTCTCCCAATTTCCATCCCGGGAGAATATTGGCAATACTCCGCCCGGGCTGGACGCTGGTGATCCGAATCTTGCCAACAAGCTGATTGTCCCTGCTCACCAGCATCACGCCATTCACCTTGGCGCCTTCGTTCTCGCCAATATCCAATACTACGAAATCCCATTTGGGATCGACAACCACCACCTGGCCTTCCAAACCTTGAGGCAAGGGGACTTCTTTGTCGGGACCGAGCAAAATATCAATCTGATCCTGTTGCCTCCGGACCGTTCTCGCCAACAAGTCCCGCTCAAGCCGGAGAGCATCGAGCGCATCGCGAAGTTGCTGAGCGGTTTCGATGGCAATGCGAACTTCCTCGACAGTGCGGCCCAGCGCAATCCACACAGCCAGGCTCTGCTGCGCTTCAGTCAGTTCCATTTTGGTCTGATCCAGCTCCCGTTTCAGGTCATTGGCGCGACGTTCCTGTTCTGCGGCGCGATTGCTGGTGGCGACGAGATCGG
>CAZCUL010000318.1:0-5194 GCA_964501475.1 uncultured Verrucomicrobiota bacterium
CGGGATTGTTTTGCATCCGCCGCTGTGGCGCGGCAGAGCGGAACCAACAGGCTGAAAGACATCAGGAGGAGAAGCAGGGACCTTGCAACGCGCGGCAACGCCGCAACCAAAGGAGCGCGGCTGCCCCGCATTCGTTCTTCAGTGATTAGACTGCACCGGCGCAAGGCAGGGCGAGTCCGTCCCGGCGAGCCGCCGGCCGCAGAGATACTGATAGAAAGAAGAGAGTTGATGGAGAGCGACCTCCAAACTTTGGACGCGAATCGAAGCCATGACCCGGAAGAACACGTCGTGGAGTGCGCCGGCAGAGCGCAGCGGCGACGGCGCTTTGGCTCCAGCTTCTGCAACGAGCGACAAGGCCAAAGCGGTGTCGCGCTTCGCTTGCCACCGCAGTCCAAATTTAGCCACATCGCAGCAGGGTTCATGGAAGGCGATATTGGGCCAGCGCTGCTCTCCGGTCAATTCCAGCCTCGACAGCCAATCCGCAATGCCTGTTAACTGCTGCGCCAGAATCCAGACAGGAATGGAAGCGATTCGGTCAATCTGCTCGTACCAATAATGGATGTGCTTTGGTTATTGATTTTGGGCGTGGGGGTGGTCGTCGGGGGTATTCTATGGCTGCGGCTGCATGCATTTTTGGCGCTCTTACTCGGGGCCTTTGTGGTCGGCGCGGCCACACCGGCTGACTTCCTGGAAAGGTTCGCGCTGGAACGCAAAATGCCGCCGGCCGCGGCAAAGGAATTTGCCGAACAATCCGTGGGCGAGCGGCTGGCTGCGGAGTTCGGCCAGACCTGCGGCAAGATCGGCATCTTGATCGCCCTGGCGGCGGTGATTGGGAAATGCCTGTTGGACAGCGGAGCAGCGGAGCGGATTGTGCGCGCGGCCATAGGATGGGTGGGTGAAGCGCGTGCGCCCATTGCGTTTTTGTTCTGCGGCTTTCTGCTCGGGATACCGGTTTTCTTCGACACGGTCTTCTTTCTGATGATTCCGCTGGGGAAGGCGTTGCGACTGCGGACCGGCCGCAATTACGCGCTTTACGTCATGAGTATCGTGGCGGGAACGACCATGGCGCACTCGCTTGTGCCGCCCACGCCGGGGCCGCTTTATGTGGCCGCGGAACTGAAGGTGGACTTGGGGCATATGATCCTGGGCGGAATCGTCCTGGGCGTGTTGACTGTTTCGGCCGGTTATTTTTATGCCTGCTGGGCGAACCGGCGCTGGGATATTCCGCTGCGCGATTCGCCTGAGATGCCCCTGGCGGATTTGGAAAAGATAGCAGCACGCGACGTGTCGCAGTTGCCAAAATTGTGGCTGGCGTTGCTGCCGATCATCCTGCCGGTCTCATTGATCGCCGGTAATGGCCTGGTGAAATCGATGGTTGCGGCGGGTGGCAATGACATGTCCGGCGCCGCGAACCTTCTCTCCATTACTGAAGTTCTGGGCAACCCAAATATCGCGCTGGGGATTGCGGCGGCTATTGCCCTGGCGATGCTCGCCTGGCAGGGCCGCGAGGACCGGGACGGTTCCATGAAAGGGATTCAGAGCGCGCTGGCCAGCGGCGGGTTGGTCATCCTGATTACCGCCAGTGGCGGGGCCTTTGGCGGGATGCTGCAGCAGACCGGTGTGGGTGAACGCATCCGGGATTTGGCAGCCGAATACCAGGTCGCGATCCTGCCGCTGGCGTTTCTAGTCACCGCACTGGTTCGCACCGCGCAAGGGTCGGCCACAGTGGCCATGATCACAACGGTGGGAATGATTGGACCGATTGCCGCGCCGGAAGCTTTGGGGTTTCATCCGCTTTATCTCGCCTTGGCCATAGGCTGCGGATCGAAGCCGTTCCCGTGGATGAACGACAGCGGCTTTTGGGTGATTGCAAAGATGAGCGGTCTGACCATCGGCGAAACCATCAAGGTCTTTTCCTGCATGGTTTCGCTGATGGCGCTGGTCGGACTGGCGGCCATTGTGGTTCTGGCGCGGCTTTTCCCGCTGGTTTGAGATAGAGCGCACCTCCTTTCTCACCCTCGTTCATCTGGGCGCTGCCTCCGCTGCAAAACGGTAGGGCCAGTTCGTCCTGGCGAGCCGCACTTTCCCCCGCAGTGCAGATAAGGCTGCACCGGCTCGAAGGCCGGCGATACTGCCGGCAAGAATGTCGGCGTTACTTGGCCTTCTTCGCTACCCAATCGAAGGCTATTTTGACATCATCGCCAGTGCGAATGAAACCAAGCGCCAGAGCCGGCTTCGGCGGATTCATTCCGAAATCAGTCATTTTGACGTTTGTAACGCCGCTCACTTTTACCTTCTCGCCGTCCACTTTCTCGATAACCACCGGCATGGTGTTGGTCTGGGTAACGCCGGCGACCGTGAGGGTTCCTTTGGCGTCGAATTGGTACGGCCCCTCCGGCTTTGCGGCTTCCTTGAAGTGGAGCTCGATCAGCTTGTATTCGACTTTGGGATGCTGCTTCTCCTTCATGCTCTCGTGCATGACGTCATCCATGGCGTTCTTGCCGCTCTTGACTTGACGCACCGGAATACTGATCTCCACTTTCGCGTCCACTTTGCCCGGTTTGGGAGATTGCCCGGAACCCGGCACGTAAGCGGGATCGATCTCCATGGAGCCTCCGATAATCCGGCTCTCGACCGTCCAGTCGTGAAGCGTCGAAGTGCCGTCGATACGCAGGCTGCTGCCCAGCGGTTGGGCCGTGTAACGAGCCGTATCCGCGGCTTGAATGGCCACAAGTCCGCAGAGCAAAGCCACCCCGGCGCCCAGCGGCCCAAAGGAGAAACGATTATTCTTCATAAGCTATTAATGACCATTAGACGTTCGCCCGCCCGAAAACTTCACCGCCCCGGCATCCTGCCGCAGCCCCAGGCTTCTCTGACCACCGGTTAAATCTCAAACCATTCGGCGCTGAAGACGACCTTTTGCTTCTTGTGGATGGCTTCGTTCGCCTTCGCCACCACCACGGTCGCCTCGAACCCTCCCTGGTATCCGGCGTAGGGCAGCTTGTTCTTTTCGATTTCGACCAGATATTCGCGCAACGCCTCCGCGTCGTCGCCAAAGTTCGCGGTGAAATCCTCGACGGCCGCCCGATGGGCATAAGAATTGGCCACGAATGCCTCGAGGGCGAAATAGAGCGGCGTGTTCAGGAACGGGCTGACCTCCGCCTGGTCGGCTTGGACATTGAGCTTGGTGGCGTTGGCCATGAGCACAATGCCGGTCTCGTTGTGGAAAGCGTCTTTCTTGGCATAAACCTCCCACCCGAGAAGCGGCGAATCCACTTCCTTGAACATCCATGCCTTGTTGCCGCGCATCATCACGGCGCTGTGCGTGCCGTAGAAAATGTCATACTCCCCTTCGAAAGAGTTCGCCAGTGTGCTCGCGAAGGTGTGCAGAACGCCGCCGGGATACTCGAATACGGCCTGCACGGTATCCGCCACATTTCGCCCATCCTTCCAATAGACGACGGAGCCAAATCCGGTGACTGCCTCGGGGCGGTTCCGCAAAAACCAGGACGCGCCGTCGATCTGGTGAATGCCTGCTTCTCCTACCAGGCCCAATGAAAGATCCCTTTGCAACCGCCAGTTCAGTTCCTTCTCCCGGTCCGGGTTGGGCGAGATGCGCCGCCAACTCTGCTTCTTGTTCCACTGGCCGCGCCCCATGATTGTGTCCCCCAAAGCGCCCGATCGAATGAAGTCCACCAGGAAATGACGCTGCGGATCGGAACGCGCCTGCAAGCCGGCCTGAAAATGCTGCTTGAAAGCCTTCCGGGCCGCCTGGGCGATCTCGCGGGCCTCCTCGATCGTGCTGGCGAGCGGCGCTTCGCAGTAAACGCTTTTACCCGCGTTCAGAGCATCCTTCACCACTTGCTTGTGCTGGTGAGTGGGTGTTGCGACGATGACCGCCTGAACCTCCTTCTTCTCGAGCAGCTTCCGGTAATCCTCAAACTTCTCCGCATTGGGCGCCAGTTCGCCTGAGCGGCGCAGGGAAACCGCGTAAGTGTCGCTGACCGCTACCACCGGCGCATTGGGCAACTGTGCGAGCGTGGCCAGGATGTCGCGCCCCCACGACCCCAGGCCGATGACGCCAATATTCACCGGGGGACCGACCGGTTTGGCGGTCGTGCCCGAAGCCGGACCGGAACTCTCCTCCTGCGCCTTGATTTCCACTCCGCCCAGCATGGCCATGAGCGTGGCAAGCGAGCCGCCTTTGAGAAAATCGCGGCGGTTAACGTCAGATTCGGCCTGTAAATTCGTGTCTTTCTTTTTCATCGTGTCGGAGCACCCAAAAATGAGCTTTAGGGAAAGTCACCAGCATCCTGTGGCAAGTCAAGGAATTCGGCAACTCGAGAGAACGGATGGGCAGCAATTCTCTTTTTAACCCGGAGCGCGGCTGTCCTCAGCCGCAGCCAGCCGGGCAGCGCAATCACCCGAAAGAATCTCCAGGCCCCTTCGAGCTCCTACCCGCTGCGGCTGAGGACTGTCGCGCTCCGTCAGAGATGCAGTCGCGCAGGCGGGCGCTGCTCCACGGCCATTCGCTCCGTCACTCCACCACCCAAAGCCCAGACCAAGCATCAATTCAGTGCCTTGATCCGGATATTGCGAAAATCGATATTCCCGTGATCGCCCTGGAGCATGATGGGGCCGGGTTGGTCCACGTTGCCGTCCAATGCGCCACCGGTCGGCTGGGTCACCTCGACCTCGTCATGAATCTTCTTGCCGTTAAGAATCACGGTAATCTTGTTGCCTTTGATGATGGCCTCGACGGTTTGCCACTCGCCCGTCGGCTTCGAGGCAAATTCCGCAGGTTCCTTGACTCCATAGATGGCGCCATTGCCGCCTTTGCCGGTGGTGCCTTTTTCGTAATCGTCCAGGATCTGAATCTCGTAGCGGCCCCGCAGATAGACCCCGCTGTTGGCGCCTTTCGGAATCCGATACTCATAGCGGATGGCGAAGTCCTGGAATTTCTCCTCGCTGACGAGGTCGGTGCCATGTTTGCCGCCGCTGACGTCATTGACGAGCAGCCCTTCTTTGGCGCTCCAGCTTTGGTGACCGGAGGGATTTCGGAGTTTCCAGCCCGAGAGATCCTGATGGTTAAAAAGCGGGCGAAAACCACCTTCGTCCAGCGTGCCGATGCGGGCAGAAACGGTGGTCGCGACAGCCGCCACGGCCATGAGATAAACGACGATTCTGTTCATGA
>CAZCUL010000319.1:0-2635 GCA_964501475.1 uncultured Verrucomicrobiota bacterium
GGGCGTTCAAGGCCGAGCTGGACCTGGAACGCACGGCCATCCAAGCGCCATTTGATGGGCGGGTTTGGGAAAAGCGCGTCGATCTGGGCCAGTATCTGGCCAAAGGCGCGGTCTTGGGCCGGTTGTATTCGGTGGACGTCGCGGAAGTTCGGCTGCCGCTCCCGGTCGAAGAACTCGCCTTTTTAAACCTGCCGCTGAGCTACCAGGCCGAAGCAGATGCTCCCGGCGCTCCGACCGCTTACCTGCGGGGGTCGATTGCCGGAGGCGAGCAGGTCTGGACCGGCCAGGTGGTGCGAACCGAGGCGGAGATCGATCCGCGCACGCGCATGGCGACGGTGGTGGCGCGGGTTGCCGACCCGTATCATCGCCAAACCAAAGGGAGTTATCCGCCGCTGGCAGTCGGGCTGTTTGTGCAGGCTGAGATCGCGGGCCGCACCGCCACAAACGTTTTCGTGCTTCCCCGGCTCGCGTTGCGGGGACGCGACAGGGTGATCGTGGTCGATAACGAGGATCGCCTCCGCTTTCGGGAGGTGGCCGTGCTCAAGACGGATCGGGAAAAGGCGGTCATCGCCTCCGGCATCGATGATGGCGAGCGCGTGTCGGTGTCCCTCCTGGACGCTCCGGTGGATGGGATGAAGGTGCGTGTGCTGGCCGGGGAGGACGGCGGTCAATGAACGGGATCATTGCCTGGTTTGCCCGAAACGGGGTTGCCGCGAATCTCATCGTCTTTGTCATTATGGCGGCGGGGCTGGCGACTTCTTTCAGCATCAAACGGGAGGTCTTCCCGCAGTTCGAGTCGGACATGGTCACCGTTACCGTGGCGTATCCCGGCGCGGCGCCGGAGGAAGTGGAAGAAGCTGTCTGCATTCGCATCGAGGAAGCGGTGCAGAATCTCGAGGACGTCAAGAAGATCACATCGACCGCCAACGAAGGCGCGGGGGTGGTCACCATCGAGCTGTTGCCGGAGAGCGATGTGAAGCAGGCTTTGGACGAGGTCAAAGCTCGCGTCGATGCCATCGACACCTTCCCCGAGGAAACGGAAAAACCGGTCATTCAGGAGCTGCTGCTGAAGCGGCAGGTAATCAATGTCGCGCTCTCCGGGAATGCGGACGAAATGACCTTGAAACGTCTCGGTGAGCGGGTCCGGGACGAGCTCTCTGCCATTCCGGGGATTACCCAGGTGGAGCTGGCGAACGTCCGGCCCTACGAGATCTCGATCGAGGTGTCGGAAGGGGCTCTGCGGCGCTATGGATTGACCTTTGAAGATGTGGCGCAGGCGGTCCGGCGCTCATCGCTGGATTTGCCCGGCGGCTCGGTGCGGACGCGGGCTGGCGAAGTTCTGATCCGGACCAAAGGCCAGGCCTACCGGGGCCCGGACTTCTCGATCATTGTGGTTCGAACCCTGCCGGATGGCAGCAGGCTCCTCATTGGCGACGTGGCCAATGTCGTGGACGCCTTTGCCGAGACCGACCAATCCGCGCGCTTCGATGGGAAGCCGTCCGCGCTCTTGCAGGTCTTTCGGGTGGGCGATCAAAGCGCGCTCGAGATCTCGGACCTGGTCAAACGTTACGTCGCAGAGGCGCAACCGCGCATGCCTGCCGGAATCCGGCTTACCACCTGGCAGGACGACACCAGTTACTTGCGCAGCCGCATCGAACTGCTTTTGCGCAACGGCATTGCCGGGTTGATCCTGGTGTTTCTGACGCTGGCGATGTTTCTGCGCTTTCGGCTGGCGGGCTGGGTCAGCTTTGGCATCGCCGTATCATTCCTGGGGACGCTTTGGGTCATGCCCGCGCTCGACGTGAGCATCAACCTGCTTTCCCTCTTCGCGTTTATCCTCGTGCTCGGCATCGTGGTGGACGACGGCATTGTGGTGGGAGAAAGCATCCACACCGCGCACGAAAAGGGCCAGGGCGGCCTGCGCGGCGCGATTCAAGGCGCGCAGGAGGTTTCGAAGCCGGTCATTTTCGCGGTCTTGACCACGGTGGCGGCATTTATGCCTTTGCTGAGCGTGCCCGGAAACACGGGCAAAGTCATCAAGGTCATCCCGTTTGTCGTCATTCCCACTCTGCTGTTTTCGCTGGTGGAATCCCTCTTTGTCCTGCCGTCGCACTTGAGCAGCATCAAAGCCGAGCCGGAGGAACGGGCCCGCCGCGGCCTGGCGGGATTGTGGGTGCGGTTCCAGCGCGGTTTTGCCAATCGGGTCGATTGGTTTATCCACAAAGCGTATGGGCCGTTCCTCGAATCGGCTTTGAAGGCGCGTTATCTGACCGCGTCGGTTTCCGTCGCCGTGCTCATCCTGATGGTTGGTTTGGTGGCGGGCGGTTGGATCAAGTTCGTTTTCTTTCCGCCGGTCGAAGGCGACAACGTCGCGGCCATGGTGACGATGCCGTTGGGGACTCCGGCGGAAGCGACGGCGGAGGCGGTGCGGAGACTGGAAGAGAGCGCGTTGCGGTTGCGAGACGAGATTGATGCGCAGACGCCCACCAATGCGCCGAGTGTTTTTCGGCACGTGCTGGCTTCGGTGGCGCAACAACCTTTTCTGACCAGCCAGCGCCAGGGCGGGGCCAACATGGTGGGGCCGATTGCGGGATCGCATCTGGGCGAGGTCCACATCGAGCTGGCGCCGTCGGAA
>CAZCUL010000320.1:0-20879 GCA_964501475.1 uncultured Verrucomicrobiota bacterium
GACTTTGGTGGATCGTGGCATTGGCGGTGGTGATCGGAGTGACGAACTTCGTGAAAGGCTTCAGCCTGATCGGGCCCAGCGGTCCGCAAGGGAACACGGCCAAGGACTGGCAGGTGCCGCTGTTGGGTTACAATGTGGGCGGCGATATTGGAGGGCCCGTCTTCCCGCATGAAGGTTACCGGTGGAACGTGCCGGTGATTACGTACGCGTTTGACCGGTCGTTTATCGAGTATTTTGGCTCAAATGGGATCGCGGCCATTGAAGAAGCGCTGGCCATTATCAATGATCTGCCCCCGGTATCGGCCATTACCAATGATGCGAACCATTTCTACATCGACGGTCACAGAGTTCCTTTCGACACCCGATTGATTAATTTCGAAGCGCAGGTGCTCGGCTTGCTCGACCTGAAATCGACTGCTTTGGGACTTTTGCTCGAAGAGTTGGGGTTGGCTGAGCCGGAACGCTTCGTGTGGGAACTGCGCGGCCGGCAGACATTTTCCAACCCGGATTTGACGAATTATGCCGTGATCAAGCTGAATTATGACCCGATCACGTTGCAGCCCTCCAGCGTGGTCAACGACACTCTCTACACCTACACCATTTTCGAATTCGACAATCCGCGCGAGAATTTTGCCATCGAGTTTCCAGTCGATCCTTTGGATTTCCCGTTCACATCGGTGGCTGGAGGCGCAGCCAACCTCCTGGGAGGATTTACCCTTGTTGGCGGAGCGGGCACGGGCGCTGGCCTTTTCTTCAATGGTTTGACCCACGACGACATCGGCGGTTTGCGCTGGCTCTACGGGACGAACAATCTCGCTACCGAAAGCGTGATTCCTGGCGTGCGCCCTGGTCAGCCGGACCCGAGCAGCGTTTCACCGTGGGGTTCGTTCCTGTTTTTCACGAATTTTTTCTTCAGCAGCACCAATTTCTTCTTTTTTACAAACGCGGTAGGCACGAATCTCACCAATGTGCTGGTCGGATTGCGGCCTGGGATTAACGATATCCGTTTCGAGCGCGTAGCGTTCGATTCATTGGTGGGACAACTGTTCCAGCCTTTTACCAACCGGTTCACGCATACCATGATTTCCAACTCGACAGTATTCATCGAGCCGCTCGAGCGTGTAGTAACGCAACCGGATATTGTCTTTGTCGCGGAAGATCTCGGCCTGGGTGGGGGGCTTGGTCCGGTTTTGGCGTCCCGAACATCAACGGACAACTGGCAAAACAATGCTGCTTTGAACAGCCAGGGCGTTCAGGGCGGGCCGGGCGTCATCCAAGGGCCGATTCAAATCTCTTTCACCGTGCTTCTACCGGTGTTTCAGAACCAGAATCCGTTTTTTATCAGCGAGATTCCCGGAGTGCGGCCGTTTATCTGGGGATCGTTTGACGCTACAACCAATGCGCCGGTGATGTATCCTCAGTACGGCACACTGACACTGAATGACCTGAGAAGTTTTATTCTTGGCCAATGAGACGGACAGAAGCTTATGGAATTTGGAGTATGAGACGGTTTTGGACAGGCTTAATCCTGAGTTTGCTGACTTGCGGGCGATTGCTTGCCGGCACCTCTCCGATTTACATCAACAATTCTCCCCTCCAGGTGCCGCCGGACATTCCCCCGCAGATTGATGCAACCGCGTTTTTGAACCAGAGCCTCTTTTCCGTGAACACGGGCGAGGGAACAGTTCCTTATCAGACCCGGAACACGCTCTTTTTTACGAATCGCGCCTCGGGAGTGATGTCGGGCGTGCCCGGCTTCCGCTTTGAATTCTTCACCAATAATTTTCGGCTGCCCATGGATAGCTGGGTCAACCGCGGATTCCTTTCCGTGGACACTTTCAGCGGTTTTTTCGGCGTTTTTATCACTCCTGTTTTTTCCAGTGCCGGCCCCTGGATGTTGGTGTCGGCTACGAACATCGTTAACTCGGGTCGCATCAATGCCGGGGCGCAAGGGGTAATCAGCCTGGTGGGCGACACGATTGATGTGAGCCGCTCGACGTTGCGGACTGGCCAGCCGACCAATGGTTTTCTTTTCTTTGGGAGCGGCCTGTTTGGAACCAACTATTTCAACGATCCTGGCGTGAGCGAGCTCTATTGGGGCGCGGGCACGAACAATAACCTCGGCACTGGCGGAACCCCCATGCGGTTGAATAATCCCTTCGGCGGGACCAACTTTTTTTTCGGCGGACCCAATTTCAACCTGCCCAACCCGAGCTCTCCGCCTCATCAGGTTATTCAGCCCTTCTCATCTCTTGCGGGCGGCGGGTTCTTGACCAACCAAATCAGCATTCCGCAGAGCACAATCTTCTTCGGCACGAATTTCTTCTTTGGCCGGAGCAACGTCTATGACGCGTTTGCCTTTACCAACCAAACTTCGCCTTCGAACCAGATCATTCAGGTGGCCTTTGTTCCCACCAACAGCTTCGACTCCAATTTTGTGGTCGATGTCCAGTTCGTTCCCGAATTCGGCTTTGGAGATAACGGGGCCTCGGTGGTGGTGGAGTTTCGGTCCTTTGACTTCGATATCGCGACCCGGACGTTTATTACCAATTCCATTTTCCTCACCGACACCACGGCGTTCGAGACGAACATATTCCTGGCGCGGAACTTCAATGCGCCGAGTTTACGCCGTCCGAATACGCTCGAAATCGGTCGTGGGCCGACCCTCTTCACCGGTTTCGGTTTCACCACCAACCGTAATACCGACTTTACGCCAGGCCTGATTTGGAATCCGAGCTACGTCACCAATTTCGTCCCGGTGCGCTACGCCGCTTATGGGGCGAACATTACCCCGCCCACGACAACGAACCTCAATGTGCTGTTCGGTCCCACCTTTGGGCCGAGCGATCCGACCAATTTTTCAGGCCGCGTCGAGATTATTGGCAATAAAGTCAACATGGAGCAGACGCTGATCCGTTCCGAACAGTCGGTCATCCTTCGGGCAAAAGACCTGGTTAATAATCGCCTCGCTCAGGTCCAGGCGCCTTTCGTGATCTATGACGTGGGTTCCACGAGCCAGCCGGTCTTAACTATCAGTAACCTGGCTCCTGTTTCCGTCCGCAGGCTGACCGGGACGGTCCAGGCCTGGGCTGCCACCTGGACGAATGCGGCTCTGACAGTCAGCACCAACTTGGGCGTCACGACCACCAATCGCACCGAAATCATGTTTCACGTTTTGGTGGTGGATCACGCGCTCCAGTCCTTGGTCCCGGTTTTTGTGGCGGAGTTCGCCGCCCAGGCCGCCCATCTCGTCATTGCCGACGCCATCACTGCCCAGCAACGTTTCCGGCTGGACGCTGAAACCTTGACTGTTACGGGGGGGATTACTCTGCCGCTGTTTTCCGACTGGTCGGCGACGAACGTGTTGAATGTGCAACATCTGACCAATAGAGGGACGATCAACATGGCTCAGGCGGGCTTCTTTGGATCCGACCGGGATGAGCCTTATTGGTCGTTCGTGAACGAGGGACGGGTCACGGCCGCGGCAAACTTGATTCGGGCGGTTTACTTCGAAAACACCGGGTCACCGCTGCAAACCGGTTTGGGAACGATCTCCTCGATCGGCGGACTACTGAGTATCGATGCTCAGGATGCGCGGCTGACGAACAGTGTGCTCTTCAGCACTTCCGACGTCGAGATTCGTGCGAACACCCTCATTGCCGATCGGTCCCGCATCCAGGCAGGCTCGAATACGGTGGGAAGTCTGATCCTGAACGTCACGAATTACCTGACCGACTCCGGTGTGGATTCCAGCAATATCTGGACAACGAGCGCCGGCTTCCATCTCTCGCGTTTACCTGACACGGCGTTTCCGGGAAGCCCGCTCACCAACGATCTTTTCGGCACGACGATCGAGTCAATCGTCCCCTTCCTCTCCGAAGCGCGGCATGTGTGGGCGGCGGAGGACCGGGGTCCGGACGGTTTCACGAACAATGTGGTTTTAGGGAAACTGATTCTGGACGGGGAACCGCTGACGCTCTTCACTTTTGCCGGAGCCCAGCCTGGCACCGCGCTCTATGTCGATTTCCTCGAGTTGCGGAATAATGCCACCAATTACAATACCGGCGCCATTGAAGTCGAACCTGGTTTCAAAATCTACTTTGCCGACGCGAACATTCCTCCAGACAAGTTGAACCTTGCTTTGGACGGCGCCTTCGAGTGGGTGCCGACGTTCACGGGCCCGAGCAGCTCCACCAACATCACCTATCCCTCCGGCACGAATTATACCTTCAATGCGGGCGTGGTGCGGAGCAAGGATTTGGACTCGGATTGCGATGGCCTGGTCAATGCCGAGGATCCCACCCCCATTTTTGTGGAAGAGAGCATCAATCTCCAGGTCGCCATGGATCCAGGACCGCCACCCATGACCATCCTGATGTGGGACGCGCTTTGCAATGCCACCAGCATCGTCGAGGTTTCCTGCACTATGATGCCGGCCAATTGGCAGGTGGTGACCAACCATGTTCAGGGTCCCATCACCGAACGTGTCACTCTTTCGGTTCCTCAGACGTGCCCGACCAGCGGTTTTTATCGGGTGCGCGTCAATCCAAGCGGCTTTTAGGCTGAAGCGAGCGGTCCGAAATGCAACGCGGTAGCCTGGAGCCGAAAAAATCTGTGAATAAATTGCGGTTTGTGTTGGGAGGGGAAGCGGTGTTGGTGCTGATTGCGGCGCTGGCGCTGGAAACTCCTGCCAGCTTATCCGCTCAATCGGTCGCGGTCTTCTCATCGACCAACGCGATTGCCATCCGCGATGGCGCCTCCGGGCTCCCCTACCCTTCCACCATTGAAGTGACTAATTTGCCAGGTGTTGTCAGCCGCATCGGTGTCACTCTTTCGAATCTGAGTCACGCATTTCCCGACGATATCGATCTGCTCCTCGTTTCAGAAAGCGGCGCCAGCGTCATCCTCATGTCTGATGTGGGCGGCAACAGCGATCTGCTGAACGTGACGCTCACCTTCGACGACTTTGCCGAATCATCCCTTCCGGACAACGCCCAGATCGTTACCGGAGCTTACAAGCCTACCAACATCGGTTCGCCCGATCATTTTTTCGATCCAGCACCAGCCCCTCCTTACGGCACCAGCCTCTCCGGCTTCAACGGAACGACAGCCAACGGCGAGTGGGGGCTCTATGTGGTCGATGATGCAGGGTCGGACGACGGTACGATCGCAGCCGGATGGAGCCTGTCCATAGAGACCGTTGATCCCTCGACCGCAGCGGACTTGTCGCTGGGTATGGACGATTCGCCCGATCCGGTGACTGCCGGGGATCTCCTGGAATACACAATTACCATAACGAACCTGGGCCCGAATCCCGCTGAGGACGTGCTTTTAACAAATTTCCTGCCCGCAGCCGTTAACTTCGTTTCTGCCGACTCTCCCTCCGGGATGTGCGACTGGTTGGGAGAAGTGGTTCGATGCAGTTTGGGAACCCTGGCCAGCGGGGCTGCGGCTGCGGTGACGATTAAGGTTGTGCCAACATCAGCCGGGACGATCGCCAATACCGCCCGCGTGAGCGCGAGCAGCTCGGATTTTGATCCATTCAACTCCGAGGCTCAGGCACTCACGACCGTGGGCCAGGCGAGCGTGGCCGACATCGTCGCGACTGTGCTGGACGAGCCGGACCCGGTCATCGTAGGCCAGAATTTCTCTTACGCGATAACGCTTACGAACCGGGGCCCGCTTTTGGCAACGTCCCTCATGCTCAGCAATTTTCTCTCGCCAAACATCACGTTCATTTCCGTCAATTCCAAGCAGGCTGATTGCGCTTTTGCACAAGGAATCGTCACTTGCTCCCTGGACATGTTGCCGTCCGGAACCAATGCCGCCATTACCATTCTGGCCCGCGCGAATCTGGTAGGCGGCATTACCAACCGTCTCGAAGTTTTGGCGAATGAACCGGACCTGACGCCTGTTCGTGTCACCAATTCGACAAGCGCCATTCTGCCGAGCGACTTGTCCGTCCGCCAAACAGATTCCTCCGACCCCGCCTCTGTGGGGAGCAATCTGACCTACACCGTCACGGTAATGAACAACGGCCCGGGCTTCGCTTCCGGCATCAGGCTGACCAACACCCTGCCACAGGCAGTTAATTTCATTGCGGCCAGTCCCAGTCAGGGCGTTTGCGCCACGAACGGCGGAATGGTGCTCTGCGATCTGGGGACGCTGCCCAACGGGGCCAGCGCGCAAGTATCGATTGTGGTTCAACCCACCGTTCTGGGCACGTATTTCAACAGGGCGGAAGCCGGCGGGTCCGAAATCGACAACAATCCGAACAACAACTCGTCCACCGAACAAACCACCGTCTTTCCCGGCGGGAACGGCATCGTGGTGACGCCGAGCGCCAATCCGGACGAGCTGGCCAACGCGGTCACTGCAGCCGGCAGCACGGGCATTCGTGTGGTCAATACGCGGTTGCTGGGGCACACCAATTTCGGGGCGTTTTCCAGCGGTCTCTTTTCGGTGGCCAATCCGCCGTTTACCTACGGCTTGCAAGGTTTGGGTGTGGTGATCAGCAGCGGCAACGTCCTCGATTATCAGACGGGACCCAACCGCACCTCCGGGAATACAACGGGATTTGGAGTGGCCGCCACGACCAACCAGGAGGCATTGCTGGACCCGATCACCATGAGCGGCGGACGCAGCTTCCGGCATTTTGATGTCACCCAGCTTGATATCACCTTCGACCTGCTTCCAGGTTTCGACACTGTTTCCTTTGACGTTGTTTTCGGTTCAGACGAATACCCGGAGTTTGTCAACTCGTCCTTCGTTGATGGCTTTGGCATCTATCTCAACGGACAAAACATCGCCTTCTCTGGCGGACGCCCGGTGAACATCAATCATCCGGACATGGCGGCCTTGGCCGGGACTGAGCTGGACGGGATCCTCGCGCCCGGGGGGAACGCGGTTGTAAATTTCACCGCATTTGTCGGTTCGGGCGCGTCCAACAATACGTTGACCTTCATTGTTTCCGACACGTCCGATTCCGTTCTGGACACGACCGTTTACGTTTCGTCATTGCAGGGGGCGATACCTCCCAACGCGGACTTGTCCATGACCATGAGTGTTTCGCAGGAGTTCACCACCGTGGACAGCAACATCGTTTATACGCTGATAATCACCAACGCCGGGCCGGATATCGCGACAGACCTGGTCGTGAGCAATACACTCCCCTCTTCCGTCAGCTTCTTTTCGGCGATTCCATCGAGGGGCAGTTGCAGCTTTGTCGGCAATGGAGTCGTGATCTGCGATATTCCGAACCTGGATGCGGGCCGGACCCTGCAGATCGCTATTACGGGGATGCCCACCGAGGAAGGTTTTCTCACCAACACCGCCTTTGTCGCGGCCGCCCAAGTCGATTTTGTGCCGGACAATAACGACGCTTCAGTCGCGTCGCGTTCTCTTGAGTTTGGGGCATTTCTGAATCCGACGCCGCTCACTCTTTTTGACGGAGCGCCAGCCGCTCCTTATCCCTCCATTCTCACCATCTCCAATTTCAGCGGAACAGTCACTCAAGTGTCCGTTGCGCTGCTGGGATTGAGCCACAGCTTCCCGGCGGATTTGGATGTGTTACTGGTGGGACCGGGAGACACACATACGGTTCTGCTGATGTCCGATGCGGGAGCGAACCAGCCGGTGACCGATCTGACGCTGGTATTCGACGATTTGGCGGCGAGTGGATTGCCGCAAGCCAGCCGGTTGATGTCGGGAACTTACCGCCCCACCAACTATGATACGACTGATCCGTTTCCAGCTCCCGCGCCTCCGGGCCCCTATGGATCGTCGCTGGGTGTTTTCAACCAGACTGACCCGAACGGAACCTGGAAACTCTACGTGATGGACGATCTGGGAGGAGACGCGGGCCGGATGGAAAGGGGATGGAGGCTGACGCTGCGCTCTTTTGTGAGCGGGCCGCAACTGACGGTAGAGCGGACTGTAAACGGAGCGGTGCTTTCCTGGCCGCTGACAGCAACCGGGTTTGTTTTGGAAGCCGCTCCGAACTTGTCCTTGCCGGTGCCATGGGCGGAGGTGCCGGTGACACCTGTCGTAACGAACGGCCAAAGGCGAGTGACCGTGGACCTGAATGGAGCGGCCGGTTTTTATCGCTTAAGCCGCCCGGAACCGTAAAAGGCTTGCGCACTCGCGGGAGATGTGAAAAATTGCCCCCTCCAATCAACGCATGCTTCAACAGGCGAAGGCGCTCCGGGGCTCATGTATTCTGCTCTCGGACGGCTAAGGGATAGATCAGGTCGTATGAAGACATCAGTGAGTCGCAGGGGACTAGGGACTTGGCGCGCAGTGGCAGGCACTGGCATCGCCTTGCTTTTGACGACTTGCTTTGCCTCCCCGGCGGCCGGCCAGTCGGGCACGGTCGATTCCTCCTACAATTCCGGCACTGGACCGAATAACACCGTTTACGCGCTGGCCATTCAATCGGACGGGCAGCATCTGGTGGGGGGCGAATTCACTGAATTCAACGGCGCGGCTGTGGGAGGCATCGTCCGATTGAACGCCAGCGGAGCGGTGGATGCCACCTTTAATCCGGGGAGTGGCGCCGATGATTCCGTTTTCGCCGTGGCCGTGCAAAGCAGTGGCAAGGTCGTGATCGGAGGCCTTTTTACCATGGTCAACGGCATGGCGCGCGAACGCATTGCACAACTGAATGCCGACGGCACGCTGGACGCCTCCTTTGCTCCCAGTCCGGGCGCGAATGGGACCGTCTATGCCGTGGGCGTCTATACCAATGGCCCCAACGTGGGAAAGGTCTTGATCGGGGGTGTTTTTACCCGAGTCAATGGGACGTCGCGTCCGTTTTTGGCCCGCTTGAATGCGGACGGCTCTCTTGACACGACTTTCAATCCGGGCTTTCTCGATGGAGAGGTTTACGCGATCTCGGTGCAAAGCGACGGCCGGATCGTAATTGGGGGGGCCTTCACGCAGGTGGGCGGCGTCAGCCGTGCGGGCGTGGCGCGAATCGAGGCCAACGGGGCGTTGGATACCACTTTTAGTCCCGGGACGGGAACCGATTCAGCGGTGCTGGCCCTGGCGCTTCAACCGGACGGCCGTGTGGTCATTGGCGGGCTTTTTGGCAGTGTCAATGGAACGAGCCGGAACGGAGTGGCGCGCCTCAACGCGGATGGTTCTCTCGATGCCGGCTTCCTCAATGGCCAGTCCGGCGCGAATGATTACGTGAGCGCGGTGGCGATCCAGGCAGATGGAAAGGTGCTGATCGGTGGCGGCTTTACCGCGGTAAATGGCTTTGAGCGGAACAGGTTCGCCCGTCTGAACAGCGACGGAACCGCGGACGGCACGATCAATATTGGGAGCGGAGCAAACAATTTCGTGACATCGTTGGCGGTTCAGGGCGACGGAAACATTCTGGTGGGCGGCGGTTTTACCTCCTTCAACGACGTGAATCGCAATTACCTGGCGCGCATTTTCGGAGGAGACCTTGCGGGCGGCGGCAGTTTCGTCTTCAATCCCGGAGCTGTAACTGCCTTCGAAGATCAAGGGGTGATCACGCTGACGGTGGACCGTCAAAGCGGGTTGAGTGGAGCGGTAACGGTTGAGTTTGCGACCGTCAACGGGACTGGATTGGCTGACCTGGACTATATTGGCACTAATGGGGTGCTGAACTTTGCGCCGGGTCAATTCTCTCGAACCATCAGCATCGAGCTTTTGAACGACGCGGACCTTGATGGCGATAAAACGTTCGAGGTGGTCCTGCAGAATCCCACCGGGGGTGCCGTCCTGGGAACGCCATCCACGGCAACGGTTACTCTGCTTGATGATGATAGCACCATCGGATTTGAAACGGCGAATTACCTCGCGGACGAAGGGGATGGGGCGGCCAGCATCACACTTGTGCGAATGGGCGGAACGAACCGCGCCGCTTCGGTGACGTTCTTCACTCGTGACGGCACGGCCATTTCTCCCGACGATTATACCGCGGTGAGCACCACGGTGGCTTTTGCCGCAGGCGAACGCACGCGCGCGGTGGATATTCCGATCAATGACGATGCGCTCTCCGGCGAAGGTAACGAGACTGTCTTTCTCACGCTGACCAATGCTGCCGGGGCCGCCCTGGGGTCTGCCAACGCGACCCTGCTCATTGTCGAAAACGATTTTGGAGCGGGAGTGGTGGAACTGGCGAGCGACCTCTTCAATGTGGACGAAGGCGCCGGGATGGCCGTAATCCATCTGACGCGGCGGGACGGCAGAACCGGTTTTGTATCCGTCAGCTATACGCTGAGCAGCGGCACTGCTATCGGAGGGGCCGATTTCGGCGCGACCAGCGGGACGATTTCCTTCGCCAGCGGCCAGACCAACCGGACTTTAAACGTTCCTATTTTCGAGGATTCTGTGATCGAGGGGAACGAGACATTTACCATTACGCTCTCGAATCCCACGGGGGGAGCGACGCTCGGTCGCGCCACGGCCCAGGTGCGCATTGTTGATAACGACTTTACCCCGGGCGATCCAGGCCGGCTCGAGTTTGATGTATCCACTTTGAACATAAGTGAGGACGTGGGCACCGCCTCGGTCGTAGTCCGGCGGAGCGGTGGTGTCACAGGGACGGTCGGCGTGGGCATCGAGTCTTTGAACGGAACCGCGCTGGCCGGAAGCGATTTTCAGATCGTCTCGGAATTTTTGGAGTTTGGTCCCGGTGAAACAACAAGAACTGTCACCCTGACCATCTTCGACGATCTTGTCGGCGAAGGGACCGAGGGATTTTTCCTGAGGCTGTTCGGCGCAAGCGGCGGCGCCACGCTCGGCATGCCAGATCTTCTGACGGTCAATATCATTGAGAACGTTCTTATTCCCGGCAGTGTCGGCTTCGTGGAAACGAACCTGTTTCTCTTCGAAGGGGATGGAGGCGTCCTGTTGCGGATTGAACGCACGAACGGCCTGACTGGCGAAGTGACGGTGGATGTGCAGACGATGGATGGCACTGCTGTGGGCGGGGTGGATTACATGGCTGAAACGCTTACTGTAACATTTGCCGATGGCCAGGCGAGCGCCCTGGTTCCGATCTCGATCATCGACAACGCAACCACCAATGAGAACAAGTCGTTCACAGTAGTGCTCCTGAATCCGACCGGTGGATTGGCTATCCACCAGGATACGGCCACAATCACCATTTTGGATGATGACTATGAACCGGGCCCGGGCGTGATCGGGTTCCTTTTCTCGAACTACGCTACAAACGAATCCGCCGGGGTGGCGAGGATTACGCTCATCCGGCAACTGGGGCGGGACGGCGAGGTGGAGGTGGAGTACTCGACCGCCAATGGCACCGCGACGAACGGCGTCCACTACGTGGGCACGACCAATACCCTTACCTTCGAGGATGGGGAAATCATTAAAACCTTTGACGTGCCCCTGATCGACAATTTCGTGATCAGTCCGGACCGGACGGTGCGGTTGGGGCTTTCCAGCACCAACGCTCTGAGCTTGCGGATGGCGACCTTGACGATTCGGGATGATGACAAAAGTTTCGGTTTTATCGAATTCGCCTGTCTGGAAGACACGGTCGCCGAGAATGCCGGAACTGTGGCCTTCCGGGTTTACCGGCTGAATGGAAATTTTGGGAACGTTACAGTCGATTACGTCATCACTGACGGCACGGCGCAGGACGGAATTGATTACGTGGCTTCGTCGGGCACGCTTTTCTTTGGACCGAATACGAAGTTGCAGACCATCCTGATTCCGATCACGGACGATGCGTTTACCAACGGGAATCGCACCATCAATCTGACGTTGCTGAACATCATGGGAGGCGCGGCACCGGGGACCAAGCAAAACGCTGTATTGACGATTATCGACGACGAAGGCCAACTGACCCAGGGCAACGCCGGCCAGTTCGTGTTCACTTCCGCGAATTACTCCCAGACAGACCGGCAGGGTTTCTTTTTCTCGGGCATTTTCTTTGGCAACGTTTACGGGTTCGGGCCGCTCATTACTGTCACGCGCACAAACGGGGCCGTGGGCAAGGCGATGGTGGATTACGAGGTGACCGATCCGTCGGATCCGCTCAGTCCTTTTTTTCCGCTGCAAGGCACGCTGGTGTTCGACGATTACCAGATGAGCACCAACTTCGTGGTGCCAAGCCCTTCGTCCTTTGGCATCCTGGGATTCCGCAATCGCGTCCTCCAGATGACGCTCTGCAATCCTCGCGGAGCCCCCGGTGAGCCGACACCTGGGCTGGGTCCGGTGAGCACGGCGACGTTGACGATTTTGGACACCCGGCGCGGCTTTAACTTCTCTGCCACGGTCTATCGTGTTCCGGAGTGGACGGAGACACTGCTCAGCCCGCCCCGGGTTGAGCTGACTATCTTTCGCGATCCCACATCGGCGGGCCGCATCTCTGTCGGGTGGGAGGCCCCTGTTTTTCCGCAGGATTACCGCTATCTGCCGCTGCAAGCCGGTTCAGACTACGCTATTCCGCCGGAGGATTACACGCCGGTGAGCGGCAGGGTGACGTGGGCCGATGATGATTTCGATCCAAAAACAATCGAGATCCAGATCATCAATGACAAGCTGGTCGAGTTTAACGAGGATTTCTTCGTTTTTCTCGACGAACCCAGACTGGAAAGCGGCGCTGGTCCGGATCCCACGTTGGGTCCGGCCTCAATAGCGACCGTCACGATTCTGATGGAAGATGCGGAGAGGATTCTGGACGAGCAGCTCGGCGTGGTGGCCGGAAATGTTTTGCCGCCCGGTTCGGAGAACGAGCAGCCCGCCGGCGCCGCTGACCTGACCTGGAACCGTGATCGGTCTGGTCTCATTTTCGATCCCAATCCGCCCTACAACTTTGCCCCTGGCGCGAACAACCGTGTCAATGCGACGGTGGTTCAGCCTGACGGAAGGCTCGTTCTGGGCGGGGACTTTACTGCCGTCAACACCATCGAAAGAAACCGGATTGCGCGTCTCTTAACCAACGGTGTGTTGGATGTAAGCTTCGATCCGGGCACGGGCGCCGACGGATCAGTCAGTTCGCTGGATATTTATACGAGCGGTCCAAACGCGGGCAAATTTGTGATCGGAGGCGCCTTTCGGGCGGTTAATGGCGTCAGCCGCTTTGGGGTGGCGCGGCTCAATTCAGACGGTTCTCTCGACAATACTTTCCGGCCAGGATTTGGCGTGGATGGCATTGTGCGCGCCGTGGCTGTCCAGGCGGATGATAAGGTCCTTATTGGCGGCGATTTTACCTCGTTCAACGGAACCAATCGCAGCGGCATTGCCCGGCTGAATGCGGACGGTTCGCTAGATACGACATTCAATCCCGGCACGGGGGTCAACGGCACGGTTTATACCATTGCCCGGGAAAGCGTGCCTCCGCTGGTGCCCTTGCAGGCCTCCGGCAGCGGCGGGGGCAGCCACACCAACGTGGTCGATACCGGATTTACTTCCGGAACGATTAACCTGGATCTGGACCTCGGGCCGATTGACGACAACCTGCGCATCTATTACGAAGGGAACCTTCTCTTCGAAACGAATTTCTCCGGACTCCAAACGGTCTCAATTCCTTTCGGACCGGGAAACTCGACCGTCGTCACGATCGTTCTGAACGAGGGAGCCATGGGAAGCCCGTTCTGGAATTACACAGGGAGCGTTGTCCCGACCGCGGCGGCGCCTTTGGAGAAGATTATCATTGGTGGGAGCTTCACGGCCTATAACGGCGCCGAAGCACGTTCCATCGCGCGTCTGAACATGGACGGTTCGCTCGATCCCACGTTCAATACAGGCGCGGGCGTGAACGGCACGGTCTTTGCCGCGGTGGTGCAGACGGACGAGAAGGTAGTGATCGGCGGCGATTTCACGGAGGTGAATCTGCGAGGGAGGCGGGGGATTGCCCGGCTGAATATCGACGGGCGGGTGGACACGACTTTTTTACCCGGACAGGGGTTTGACGACGCCGTTTTCGCGCTGGCTCTTCAGCCTGACGGCAAAATTCTGGTCGGGGGAGTCTTCACCAGTTTTCACGGCACGCGCCGCATGGGGGCGGCCCGGTTGTTTCCGGAGGGCTATCTGGATACCGGGTTCCTCGATACCGCCTACAACCAGTTTGCAGGATTGCCCAAGGAATTCAGCTACGAGCCCACCAAGTTCGTCCGCGCCATTGACTATCAGGTTTTGGGAACGAATGAATACGTGTTCATCGGCGGCAGCTTTACCCGGGTGGGCGGGGGATATGACCGCCAGGATGTGCGATTCCGCAGCAACATCGCGCGGCTCGTGGGCGGTGTCACTCCGGGCCCCGGAAACATCGAGTTCGCATTTCCCTCATACAACGGGGACGAAAATGGCGACCACGCCAGCGTGACATTGAGGCGGGCGAATGGCAATCTAGGCGGCATTGCAGCGACCCTGACAACCGCGGACGGGACGGCGGAAGCCTTTAGTGATTACCTGCCACGTTTCGTTATCGCGGTTTGGCAGGATTTCATCGGAAACACGCACAGCGTGGGCGACCAACGCCAGTTCGTGTATTTCTTTCCTATCATTGATGACTCGGTGATTGAGGGAAACGAATTCTACTCGGGTATCTTAACCAATCCTGCCAGCCCTTTCTTCTCTCTGGGCGGTGAAGTCATCCCTCTCGGGGCCGCGCTGGGAAGATCCGTAGCGCCTATCACCATTATCGATGACGACTTTACCCCGGGTGTGCTGGGCTTTACCGCGCCTGTCTTCACTGTGGACGAGCATGGATCGGTCGCCACTATCCAGGTGAGTCGAACCAACGGCAGCACCGCGGCCGTGACCGTGAACTACACAACGGTTGATTTGACGCCCGGGCCGACCGCGGCGGTTGCCAATGCCGATTACCTGCCCAAATCAGGTACCCTAACCTTCGCCTCCGGCGAGACCAACAAGACGATCACGATCAACATTCTGGACGACACCGGAGTCGAGTTCGATGAGGAGTTCGCCATTATCCTGAGCAATCCGACTGGAGGAGCGACGTTGGGGCTCACGCAGACCAGGATTGCGATCATCGATAATGACTTTGCGGCCGGCAGACTGAACTTCGCCGCAAGTGACTTTTCCGCGAACGAAAGCGCGGGCCAGGTCGCCGTGACGGTCAATCGCAGCGGCGGCAGCCAGGGCGCGCTTACGGTCCAGGTCCGGACCGAAAACGGCAGTGCCTCGGCGCCCGCGGACTTTATCGCAGTGACGAATACGCTCATCTGGTCCGACGGCGACACGATGCCCAAGAGCTTCAACGTTGGCATCGTGGACGACAATTTCGTGGACCCGAACGAGACGTTCAGTCTGAGCCTTTTCAACCCTTCGGTGGCGGGCGCTCTCGGAGCTATCAGCAACGCGCTGGTCACGATCGTTGATAACGACGCCTTCGGACTATTCGCGTTTCAAAGCAGCGGATTCCTTGCGAATGAAAATGGGGTCAATGCCACGATCACAGTCGTTCGGAATTTTGGAAGCTCCGAAACGGCGAGCGTGGATTACGAGGCTCTTCCCGGCACGGCTACGAATGGAGTCGATTTTACCGTGACCAGTGGAACTCTGATCTTCGGTCCCGGGGAGACAGTGAAGACATTCTCGGTGCCGTTGCTGGATGATCCGGACCCAGACGGAACCAAAACAGTCACATTGCTGCTGAGCAGTCCGCAGCCGGGCGGCGCGGGACTGACTTTCCCCAATCCGGCTACGCTGACGATCCTGGACAACGAATCTGCCAACGTTCCAGCCGGTTCGGTTGATACGTCGTTTCGCCCGGAACCGGGCGCTGATGGCGACGTTTTTGCCCTGGACCTGCAAAGTGATGGCCGCATCCTGCTCGGCGGCGATTTCCGGTTTGTGAACAGCGCGGTGCGCGATCGAATTGCCCGCCTGCTGCCGAACGGGGATTTGGACAACACCTTCGATCCTGGCACCGGGGCGAACGGGTCGGTTCGAGCTGTGGCGGTGCAGCCGGACAACAAAGTCGTGATCGGGGGCTTTTTCACGTCCATGAATGGGATCCCGCAAAACCACATTGCCCGGCTGAATATGGGGGGGACGCTGGACACCAGCTTCGATCCCGGCGCCGGGCTGGACAATCCGGCCTATGCCCTCGGTTTTCAGCAAAATGGCACCAACATCAACGTGATTGTGGGCGGAAGTTTCACAACCGTGAACGGCCGGCCATTCAATTTTATCGCGCGCTTGCTGCCCAACGGACAGCCCGACCCCGCTTTTGATCCGGGCCTGGGGGCCAACGGCACTGTCTTTGCCGTGGCGGTTCAGCCCGACGGCAAAATCCTCATTGGCGGCGAATTCACGACCGTCAATAACGTGAGCCGGCCCCGCATCGCGCGATTGCTGCCGGACGGCGGACTCGACACGAGTTTCAATCCCGGCCTGGGCGCCAATGATTCTGTCCGCACCATTCGGATTCAGAGCGATGGGAGGATTTTGATCGGGGGCCTGTTCACCCAGTATGACGGGACAACGCGGAACCGGATTGCCCGCCTGAATCCGAACGGCTCGCTCGACAGCACCTTTGATCCCGGACCCGGCGCGAATAACGCTGTTTACGACATCGCCGTTGGAAATGAGGGGAAGCTGGTGGTCGTGGGCGAATTCACAATGGCCAACGGGGTGACCCGCAACCGTATTACCCGAATGAATCCGGATGGGAGCGTGGATCCGACCATTAATTTCGGCTCCGGGGCGAACGGCATCGTGGCGGCGGTGGAATTACAGCCGGATGGCAAAATCGTCATTGGCGGTGGATTTACGGCGATTAATGAAATCCCTCGCAACCGCGTTGCCCGTCTCCACGGCGGAACGTTGTCCGGACCCGGCCGGCTCGAGTTTGCCCAGCCCCAGTTTACGGCCACCGAAAACGGCGTTAACGCCACCATCACGGTGCGGCGGATTGGAGGCACGGCGGGGTCTGTGTCGGCGACGTTTTTAACCCGGCCGCTTACGGCCGTGCCGGGGGTGCATTACAACAATGTGACGGGAGTGGTGGTCTTTCCAACCGGCGAAACAAAGCAAACTTTCACCGTGCCTCTGGTGGACAACCAGGAAGTCAGCAGCAACCGGCTCGTCGGGCTGGTTTTGACAAACTTTGTCGGAGCCACGGCCGGATTTCAGCCCACGGCAACCCTGCTGATCGTGAATGACGATGCCATCGTGGGTTTCAACACGGCCACATTCAGCGTCAATGAAAACACGATTGGCGGACGTGCGATTATCAGTGTGACCCGCGCGGGTTCCAGCGTGGGGACGGTTTTTGTGGATTTCACCACTACGGGCTCGGGCAACGCGACAGCCGGGGCAGATTACACCGCTACGTCCGGCCGCCTGGTTTTCCTTCCGGGCGAGACCAACAAGACGTTTGCGATTCCGATAGTGGACGACGTGGTGGCGGAAGGGAATGAGACGGTGGGTTTGGCGCTTTCCAACCCGGCCGGGCCGGCGCAGATTGGTCTGGGCAGCGCCACCTTGACGATTGTGGACAACGATTTCGCTCCCGGGGCGATCCGCTTTTCGTCGGCCACCTACTTGGTTCAGGAAGATGCCGGAAGCATCACGATTATAGTCGTCCGTACCAATGGCAGCACGGGCATCGTCTCGGTGGATTATGCCACCTCAGATGCCGGAGCGAGCGTGGGGTCGGATTATCTGGCGGCGAGCGGGCGTCTCACTTTTGCCGACGGCCAGGTGACTAACTTTTTCACAATTCAAATCCTCTCCGACAGTTTGATCGAAACCAATGAGAGCGTCGTCCTCACGCTCTCCAATCCCAGCGGTGGAGCGGTGTTGGGCACGCCATCCGGAGCGACACTGACCATCCAGAACGTAGGTGGATTGCCTGTGCCAGGCTCGCTCGATGGCTCTTTCAATCCCGGTGCGGGCGCGAACAACCTCATTCGCACGATGGCGGCGCAGAGCGACGGCAAGTTCGTGATCGGCGGCGCCTTTACCCGGTTCAACAACGTTGCTCGTAATTTCATCGCGCGCCTGAACACAAACGGGACGCTTGATACCACTTTCAATCCCGGCACCGGAGCGGACGGTCTCGTTTCCTCGGTCGAACAGCAGCCGGGCGGTCAGGTGTTGATGGGCGGCGCCTTTTTGACGGTGAACGGGCTGAGCCGCGTGCGCGTGGCGCAACTGCTTGCCAGTGGAGCGGTGGATGGAGCCTTTCAAACCCTTCTGGGGCTGAACGCAATTGTTTACGCGGTGGCCCCGCATCAGGGAGGCGTCATTATCGGCGGCCAGTTCGACAATACGCCGAGCCGTTCCATCGCGAGGTTAGCTGCTAATGGCAGCGTCGATGGCACTTTCAACGCGGGCACCGGAGCCAACGGACCTGTCTATGCCGTGGCGGTGCAGGCGGATGGCAGAATTCTCATCGCAGGAGACTTTACCACCGTGGCGGGAGTGCCTCGGGGGCGGATCGCCCGATTGAACGCCGACGGGTCGCTGGACCCGAGCTTCGCGCCTTCCTCTGGAGCGAGCGGTCCCATCTTTGCCGTGGCGCTTTACAATGGCCAGATCGTCATTGGCGGCGGGTTCACGCAATACAACGGGATTTCACGAGGGCGGGTTGCCCGGTTGAACCCGGATGGATCGCTGGACTCGAGTTTCGCTCCGTCTTCGGGCGCGAACAACGTGGTTTTTGCGGTGGCGGTGCATCCGAACGGCAAGGTGCTGCTCGGTGGAGATTTTACGGCGGTCAATGGCGTGGGACGCAATCGTTTTGGACGCTTGAATTCGGACGGCTCGCTCGATAATACCTTCGCGTCCGGCAGCGGCGCGGACAGCACTGTTTACGACATTGTCATTCAATCCGACGGACGGGTGGTGATCGCGGGCGATTTCACCACTGTGCACGGCCAGCCACGGAACCGCATCGCCCGCTTGCACGGAGATCCCTCCGCGCCCGCTTCCGCTCCGCAATTTGCCGGCGTGAGCATCGATGGGGCGGGACGGGCGGTCCTCACGCTGGGGGCCGAACCTGGGGTCATGTATTTGATCGATGCTTCAACCGACCTGTTGAACTGGGTGAACATTGGAAGCGTTACGGCGAGCGGACCGACTGTCACCTTTACTGATTTTAACGCGCCCAGTTTTTCGTTCCGCTTTTACCGGGCTCGGGCCGCTACGCCATGAGCCGACTTTGGATGAGATTTATGTTTTCGACCCGTTCTCAGGAAGAGAAGCTTTCCGTCTTCAGATCGAGTGTTTGGCCCGTCCTGTTCCTGTCGGTCCTGGCTCTGTGGGGCGGCGCGCTCAGCGGCCGGGCGCAAGGCTCGGCCCAGGTGGCTTTCAGCGCCGGAAGTTACACCGTCAGCGAGAGCGACGGGTTTGCAACGATCACGGTCCTGCGCCTGGGGAACACCAACTCGACAGCCACGGTCGATTATGCCGCGACCAACGGCACAGCGGTGGCGGGTGACGATTATTTTCCGAAGACCGGAACACTCGAGTTCCTGCCCGGCGAGACGAACAAGAGCTTCACCATCCTCATTTTCGACAATACGGCAACCAACACCACTCGCACCGTGGCGCTCTCCCTTTCCAATCCCGGTTCGGGCACGACCATCGGCAATCCCGGCAACGCCACGCTCTTTATCACGGACAACGATTCGGATGCGGACACGCTCAGTTTTGAAACCGCCGATTTCAGTGTGAATGAGGATGGCGGCAGCGCGATTATCGTCGTGACGCGCACCGGCGCCCGCACCCAGACCATTTCGGTCGATTTCGCCACGGTGATGGGCGGGACGGCGACGCCGGACTCGGATTACGTCGTAACCACCGGCACTCTGACCTTTATTCCCGGCCAGTCCACCGCCATTTTTGAAGTGCCCATCATTGACGACGTGATTCAAGGTGAAGGCAACGAGACTGTTTTGCTGCAGTTAACGAACCCGATACCTTCGAATCTGGTTAGCTTGGATCAAGACTCGGCCACGCTTACCATCCTCGAAAATGACTTTGCGGTGTCCACCTTTATCTTCAATGCCCCCACTTTTACCGGCATCGAGGGCGATACGAACGTCACCATAACCGTCACCCGAGCCGGGTCGAACGTGGGTTTCGCCACAGTGGACTTTTTCACACTGGATGGCACCGCCACTGCGGGGCAGGATTATGTAGCCACCAATGGAACACTCACCTTTACCAACGGCCAGCGTTTCGCCTCCTTCGATGTCCTGCTGATGGACGATATGGTCCTCGACAATAACGAGACGGTCATGCTGGTGCTGACCAATGCCACCGCTGGCGCCGTCATCGGTCAAACCAATGCCACGCTCCTCATTCAAGACAATGATTCCAGCTTCCGCTTTTCCACGGATCGTTATGTCGTGAACGAAGGAGAGACCAACGCTGTCGTCACCGTGCTCCGCGAGGGAGGCACCAACGGCACCGCTTCGGTGGAACTGCACACGGCTGACGGAACAAACAACCCGGCCATGTCCGGTTTCGATTACACGGGCACCTTTACGAACCTGGTTTTCACCAATGGCCAGACGATGATCACGGTTTTGATCCCGATCATTGACGACCTGACGATAGAGACGAACACCGAGACGGCCCTTCTCATTCTGACCAACACGGTCTCGGCTGTTTTGGGCGTGCCCGCCGTGGCGGAGCTGGCCATCGTGGACAACGACTCGGATGCGGGCACGCTGGCTTTCAGTTTCGTCAGCGCGACCGCCGTGCCGGAAGGAGGGTTCGTCATTACCATCGGAGTGGTTCGCCAGGGCGGCAACAACGGCGCCGTTTCCGTTCAATTCGGACCGACCTTTATGTTTGATCCGTGTCCGGGCGGTGTCCTCGCTCAGGCCGGCGTCGATTTCACAGGCGCAAGCGGAACACTGAACTGGGCCAACGGCGATTCAGGGCTGAAGACT
>CAZCUL010000321.1:0-7492 GCA_964501475.1 uncultured Verrucomicrobiota bacterium
TCCCCTCCCTACCGGTCCCGGTGTAACAAGTACATGGCCAGGCCCTCGAGCGCTTCCGCCTTGCCTCGAAAAATCTTCAGTGCCCCAAACGCCTGCTCCGTCAGCCGCTTCGCGATCTGACGCGATTTCTCCATGCCGACAATCGCCGGGTAAGTGGCCTTTTGCGCCGCGCTATCCTTGCCCGCTGTCTTGCCCAGTTGCTCGGAGGTCTGCGTGACGTCAAGGATGTCGTCGATGATCTGAAAGGCCAGCCCGACGCTCCGGCCAAACTCGCTCAGCGCTTCCAATTGGGAGGCGGAGCAGTTGGCGCCCATGCCGCCCAGCCGCACACAACAGCAAAGGAGCGCCGACGTCTTGCGCTCATGAATGTAACTGAGCTGCGCGGCCGAAATCTTTTTTCCTTCCCCTTCCAGATCGGCGGCCTGCCCGGCGATCAGTTGCAACGACCCGGCTGCCTGGGCCAGTTCGCGAATAATCGTTTGATGGGGATAGCGCGGCCAGCCTTTGCATTTTCCTGCGATCTCAAAAGCCTGCGTCAGCAGCGCATCCCCGGCCAGAATGGCGATTCCTTCCCCGAAAACTTTATGGTTGGTTGGCTTGCCGCGCCGGAAGTCGTCGTTGTCCATGGCGGGCAGGTCATCGTGGACCAGGGAATAGGTGTGAATGCATTCGACCGCACACGCCAAAGGCAGCGCCTCTTCCATGCGCCCCCCGCAAGCTTCGCACGCCGCCAGGCAAAGAATCGGCCGCAGCCGCTTGCCTCCCGCAAAAAGCGAATACCGCATCGCTTTGTGCAGCGTGGCCGGTTTGGCGGTCGCCCGGGGCAAAAAGGAATCAAGCGCGCGGTTTACCGCTTGCCCGCGGGCATCAAGGTACCGCTGCAAATCAAACGACTGCACAGTTCGGCTGAATCGATTTCCCGCAGGCATGCGTTGTATTTACGGAAACGCCCTTTCGCCCGCAAGCGCAGAAGAATCTGAAGCCATGAACGTCGCTCCTGAGGCCGGGGCGACCGCGCTTCGCCAGGGCTCGCATACCGGAAACCGGGTCAACGATCAGCCGGCAGGATGCTTCGCACCACCGCCATCGTCTCGCGCTGGCGTTGTTCGACAAGCGCGCGGGCCTTCGCCACCTTGGTCTTCGCCGCGGCCGGATCGTTCGCCATCGCCAGCACCGCGGGCACGAGGCCTTTGATTTCATCTTCCACGTCGAAATCGAAGAGCCAGTCGCCCAGACCGATGTCGCGCCACATGAAACCCTTGCTGGTCTGCTCCTCGAACCGGCAGACGATGGCCGGAATACCGTTGCCAATGCACATGATCGGCGAGTGCATCTCCAGACCGAAGAGTCCCGCGCTGCGGACGTAGATGCTGAGGGCCTCATCGGTCAGCCAGAAACGTTCACGCCAGACCACGCGCCCGCGCACGTCGGCCGGCAGGCGGTCCACAATCCAGCGTTTGCCGACCGCCATCTGGCTCTGGTCCTCGGGACAGACGAGGACCCTGAACGGCGTCTCTCGCGCGACGGCAGTGATAGCCGCGCGCAACGGCTCGTGATCATGCTCCGCCATCGCCTCGTTGCGCTCGTGCCGCTCTTCGGCCCGGGCGTCCATCGGGCGGCCGCGGATTTCCCAATACGGTGTGTAGCGCAGGCGCGGGATGCAGCAGAGGAACTTCCCGTCTTCCAGTTGGTTGGCCCGCAGGAACGCGGTCGCCGCCGCGTCGTCCCGCAGATCGCACGCGAACGCTCCGTCGGGTCCGAACTCCATGATCGGACACGTCACGCCGTCGGTCTTCGCTTTCGCCAGTGAAACGGAGTCGCGGAAGAAAACGAACCTGGCGCGGCTTAAGATGTCCTTGTCCCGGCTGCCGGTGAAGAACGAGCCGTGCGTGATGCCATAGACGCCGTAGGGCTTGCCCGTGTGCTGCGCGAAAGCCGCCACATCCCTGGCTGCAACCAGGGAGGGACCGGAACCGTGCAGGAGGAAGTCGGCCCATTTCACGGCCTCGGCGAGTTCCGGATTCGACGCCTTTCCGTCGGTTCCAAGCGTGCCTTTTACGATGCGGAGTTTCGGAAAGCGCCGGTGCTCCATTGCCGCGACCTCGGCTGACAAATCGCCGGAAGCCCACAGCATCGTCTCGGCCTCGGAAATATGCCGTTCGATGAGGGCCAGCACACCGGGCGTATGCGCGATGTCGCCAATGTTCACCACCTGCCAGGACGAGCGCAGCAGGATGCGGGGCCGACGACCGGGCGCGGCGGCGCGCAGCGAAGCCACCAGCACGGAGGCCAGCGCGGTATAAGCGAACTGGCGCCGGTTCATGAGGCGCGCGAGTTGCCGCGCGGAACGCAGCGCATTCCACATCGGGAACGAGCATCGAGCCGAAGGGTCCTTCTGCCCGGGCAGACCGACCGGGTTGGGCGGCGCATCAGGAGCTGGATGCTCATAACTGGATGGTGCGCTGGCCGGCGGTTTCCTTCGAAGCGGCCGGCACCTTCGCCAGGGCCGATCCGTCCGGGCGGTTGCGTCCAATCTTGATGGTATAGGTTCCGGGCGCATATACCGGCGGCTGGAACCGGTTACCCGGCACTCGAATCGTGTAAAGGATCTCGCCGCTGTTTTCATGAACAATTTGGACAACGGGATCGGACGCGCCCTCAAAGACCAGTTCCGGCAGCCACGCCACCGGCTCTCGGCCATCGTTGTCGGCCATCGCCACACTGATCGGCCAGCCGGGGAACTGGGCGCCCTCCCCCCGCGCCGCGTCGGCAAAGCGCGGCCAGCATTCGAAGGTAATGCGCCGGGTGCGTTTGTTGAACCGCGCGAGGCCGTACCCGTCCGCGCGCTGTTTCTCGTCGGCAATGTCCGGCGGATTGGCGTAAGCGAGCATGGATATGTGGTTGCCCAGGCCGTCCTTGAAGTCCCCCGTCCACGGGAGCGGGCTTCCCGGCACGGGATTCGGCCCGGGCTGCTCATCCAGCGGATGCCACCAGCGGCCATAGATGGTGTTCACGAGCGCGGGGCTGGTGAAGCCGTAGGGGCCGTCGCCGAACTCATCGAGGCCGTGCTTCACGACGACAGCCAGGTGCTGGTCGCCGCAAAGATGCACCGCCTGGGCGCGCCGGATTTCCTCGAGCGCGCGGTGGCGTGGGGTCTGCGGCCAGCCATTGCAATCGAGATCGGCCAGCAGGCGGTCGTCGCGCTTGCCGTGCATGTGAACGGCGCCGCAAAAGGCGGTTTGCGACAGCACGGCCTTCATCCGGGCGCCCGTCCAGTCCTGGCCCCAGTCACGCAAAAATTTCTCCTGCCGCTCGCCGAGCAATTGCAGGCCGGGGAGGTCCACGCTCTTCGGATCATAGGAGGGATCGTTGATGTGATCCGGCCGCGGACCCATCTCCGGAATCTTGCCCGCGGGGCCGCTCTTGAACTTGCGGTCTTCGAGGATGGCGAAGTCCACGCCGCCCACGCGCAGGCGCGTGAAATACACCGTGATGCCGCGCTCGACCGGCGCCGGGTCGGGCGGGTCCGGCAGGTTCCAGGTCTGCTGGCGTTGCACCATGTTCACGTATTCCACCGGGTAGAAGTAACCGCCGTCCGCGCCGTCTTTGCGCCGGCAGCGTTTGCCGTTCTCGCCCCACAAGTTTGGGTGCCCCACGTCATGATCGTCCGGAATGCAAATCGTCGGGCGGTCGCGAATGATGTCGCGGAACTGCAAACCAAACTCGATCCAACCGGCGGTGTGTTCGGTGTGGCGGTAGGTCTGGTCGCCGGCGAAGAAGAGCAGGTCGGGATTCTGCGCCTTGAGCTTGTCCAGAATCTCCGGACGCAGGCCGGTCGTGCGGCTCGAGTTGCAGGAGAGGTTCGCCACAACGATTTCTTCCCGGTCAATCGGATCGCGCCGGATCAGCCCCTGGAACATCGCCTGCGCGCCGTGCCGCACGCGGTAGGGCACATCCTTCGCCGCGTCCCACTTCCCGACGCGAAAGTGCGCGCTCCAGCCCGGCAGCACCACGTCCATTCGCGCAGCTTCCACCCATTCCCCGTCTTGTTGGAATTCGAGGCGGACGCTTCGCGGCTCGCCGGGTTTGAGCGGATACAACTGAGCGGTGAGCTTCAACGTGCCGGCGTCTTGCGTGTAGAGAGCGAAGGCGACGACCTGGTCCCGCGGCACGTCCATCGGCAGCGGGGGATTCTGGCGGGGCGGCCTTGCCTTCCACCACTCGCCGGCGGCCAGCGAATCGAGGTTGGGAAACTCCGTTCCGAAGGTCGGAGCCGGGCCGGCCTCCGCCGCGCGGGCCCGGAAGGGGGAGCCGCGCAGGAACGGCAGCGCCGCGAGAAGCTTGAGCAGGAATCGGCGGGTAATGTTCATGGCGATGGGCGAACGATGAGCTATTGGATGAGCAGCGGCGCCCAGAGACCTTCTTTCATTTCGGGCGTGCGGCCGCCGGCGGGGAAGGTGGCTTTTGCGGCGGCTCGGAGCTGGGTGGAGAGTTCTCCAACAGTCTGCGCGTGCTCGGGCCGGAGAGCGAGGTTCGTCAGTTCCTTGGGGTCGGCGTCGTGATCGTACAGTTCGCGGCCCTTTTCGCCCTCGGCCCATTCGGTGTAGCGCCAGCGCGAAGTGCGCAGGCTGTACCCGAAGAACCGCTCGCCGGCGGTTCCCTGCGCGGAGTTCAAGCCGGGACGGGCCCTGCCCCTGCGCATCACCTGGGTAAGCGCCCAGCCGCGGCCTTTTTCCTCGGGGTTCTTGAGGATGGGCACAAGGCTCTGCCCTTGCAGATTGGCGGGCGCCTTTACGCCGCACAGCTCGGTGAGCGTGGGGTAAATATCCAGATGGCTGACGGGGGTCTTTGCGACCGAGCCCTTTCGCGCGACCCCGGGCGCGACGACGAGCAGCGGCACCCGCGCGCTTTCCTCGAAGAGGCTCATCTTCTGCCACAACCCGTGCTCGCCCATGTGATAGCCGTGGTCGCTGGTGAAGACGATGATGGTGTTGTCCTCAAGGCCGAGGCGATCCAGGGCGTCCACGACCCGGCCCACTTGCGCGTCCATGAAGCTGATGCTCGCATAATATGCCTGCAGGCACTGGCGGCGGAGATCGTCAGTGAGCTTGTCCTGCTCCCTTTTGTAACTGGCGAGCGCGGCCGCGGGCAGGTCGTCCTGGTCTTCCTTCACGCCCCGCACCACGGGCATACCGGCCTCGGGATACAAGTCAAAGTAAGGCGCCTTCGGCGCGACATACGGGGTGTGCGGGCGGAAGAAGCCCACCGCGAGAAAAAACGGCCGTTCCTTCCGCTGCGCGCACCGCTCCAGAACCCATTCGGCATCGGCGGCGAGCATCGCGTCGGTGTGATGCGCATCGCTTTTCGGCGATGCATACCAGCTTAGCGTGCCGCCGAACTGGCCGGGCGTGAGAGTGAAAATCCGCGATTCCTCCTCCAGGCGATCCACCCCGGCGGGATTCAACTCCAGTTCCCATGAGGCGGGGTCGTCGTGGCCATCCGTGCCGACGGACTTGGGCACGTTGTAATGATAGAGCTTGCCAATGCGCCCGGCGAAGTAGCCCTCCTGCCGGAAGGCCTGCGAGAGGCTGATCTGCGCGGGAATGGTTTGCCGGAAGATTTGCCCATTGTTCAGGATGCCCGAGCTATTCGGGTAAAGCCCGGTGAGCATCGAGTTCCGGCTGGGTCCGCAGAGCGGATAAGTGCAATACGCGCGGTCAAAGCGCACCCCGCGCGCGGCGAGCTTGTCGAGGTGCGGCGTCTTCGCGCGCGGGTCGCCGTAGCAGCCGAGGTAGTTGTTCAGATCGTCGGAGATGATAAAGAGGACGTTCGGCGGCGTCGCGGCCAGCGAGGAATGGCCGCAGACGAGCGCGAGGATCGCGAAGCAGAAGAGGAGATGTTGTTTCATGCGTGGTCCGGGTTGAGCGAACAGTTAACGGGTGCCCGATTGCTTTGCCTTCGGCGCCGCCTGCCACTTCGGGTCCCATTCGGGCAAGGGCGAGCGGGCACTCTTAAGATAGGCGCTGATTTTGTCGGCGATGTCCGGGTGCCGCGCGGCGACATTCGTTTTCTCGGCGATGTCGTTCTGCTGGTCGAAAAGCTGCAGCGGGGCGTCCGGGCCACCGCTGCGAATGCCTTTCCAGCGGCCTTGGTAGAGCGCGGCCTGCTTGAAGCCGCCTTCGTGGAACTCCCAGTAGAGAAACTCGTGCTGCTTTTGCTCGCCGGCCTTTCCGAGCAGCGTTGGCGCGATGCTGATGGAATCAATGTTTGCGGGACGTTTCGCCCCGGCGAGTTCGGCGGCGGTCGCCATCCAATCGCCGAAGTAAGCGACGTGCGCGCTTTCCGAGCCGGCCTTCACTTTGCCCGGCCACCACGCGATGCACGGCACGCGGATGCCGCCGTCGGTGAGGCTGCGTTTAAGGCCGCTGAACGGGCCGGACGGCTGGAAGCGCGCGAAGTTGTGCTTGCTCTCGTTGTGCGGGCCGTTGTCGCTCGTGAAGATGACGAGCGTGTTTTTCTCCAGACCGAGCCGGCGGAGTTGTTCGAGCAGGCGGCCCACGTAACTGTCCAGCCGCGTGATCATTGCCGCATGCCCCTTGTCCTGCGGCGGCCAGTCTTCCTTCGCATAAGGGCCGTAGTCCGGGACATGCGCGCCGTCCCCCAACTCGCGGCTGCGCTCGTTGTTCGCGTGCGGAATGACCATGCTCCAATAGAGGAAGAACGGTTGCGACTGGTTCCCGGCAACGAACTTGAGCGCGTCGTCGGCGAACAGATCGTCCGCAAACTGCACCGCGCGCGTGGCGTAACCCGCGCCATCGCCGCCCACGGGCGTGACCGCGTTTGGGAGCGGGACACGCTCCTCGTTGAGCCAGAGAAAGTCGGGGAAATGATTGTGCGCGTGGCGCTGGTTGAGATAGCCGAAAAAGTAATCGAATCCGTGCCGGTGCGGCAACCCGCTCTCCGCCGCGCCCACGTCGCCAAGACCCCACTTGCCGATGAGCGCCGTCTTGTATCCGGCCTGCTGCAACATTTTCGCCACCGTGAAGTCGTCCGGCTTGAGTGCCTGGGCGGCCGGATTGGCACGGCCGGCATTGCCGCGCACGCGAGTCTGGCCGTGGTGCTGTCCGGTCATCAACACACTGCGCGATGGCGCGCACACGGTCGCGCCGGCGTAGAAATGCGTGAAGCGCATCCCTTCCCGCGCCATTTGGTCCAGGTGCGGTGTCTCAATGATTTTCTGGCCGTAGCAGCCGAGTTCGCCGTAACCGAGATCGTCCGCCATCACCCAGATGAGGTTGGGCCTTTCTGCGCCAGCCGCCGGCAACGCCAGGAAGGAGAGACCGGCAAGGAGTGTAAGAATTGCTTTCATGGTTGGTTCTCGTTTAGGAACAAAGCCTGACCTTATCGGCCGGGTTTCTGCCACGGAATCACGCCGCCGCGTTGAATATGCTGGCGGAGCGCGGCGGCGAGTTCATTGAAGACCTTCTTGTTC
>CAZCUL010000322.1:0-10326 GCA_964501475.1 uncultured Verrucomicrobiota bacterium
TCCAGGCGACCGCGAACGCGCATTTCGTTGGTGGGGAGATTACCGCCGGCATTGTCGTCAACCCGGGTTCGGGATACCTGGCGGCTCCGGCGGTGACCATCACCGATCCCACCGGATCGGGCGCCACCATCACGGCCAACATCTCTGGCGGCAGTGTCGCCAGCCTCGTGGTCACCCGAGCGGGAGCGAACTACACCGCTCCCGTGATCATCATCGCACCGTCACCGCCCAACGTCGTGTTCGTCACCCATTGGAGCAATGATGGCACGAGTGTGAATGGCAGTGAACCCTCCACTCACGTCGTGGTGCCGGTGAATGACGGATTGTTCACCGTAGTGCTGGGCCAGGGCATGGCCGGATTGCATCATTCCTCTTTTACCAACTCTGGCCTGCATCTTCGCGTCTGGTTCAGCGAGGGCACTGTTAAATTCGAACAATTAAGCCCTGACCAACGGCTGACCACCAGCCCTTACGCCATGCTGTCCGCCCGGGTGGAGGATGGCGCGATCACCTCGGCCCAACTCGCCCCCGGTGCGGTCACCCTCAACAACCTCGCTTCCAACGCGCTCAATGCGCTGACGCTCACCAACCACCTGGAACTGGGTGATGCCAGCACCCACGGATCGCTGCGTGTGTTTCACAATGATATGGGTGAGCCTGCGATTGTGCTGGATGGTGAAACGGTCCAAATCCGCGCTATTGGCGATGGAGGTCAGGAAAAACTCAATCTGACAGGTCGTGACTTTGGCCACCTGACGATGTTCAATCAAATCGATAGCGATGCCAGAGTTGTGCTAACGGCACTGAACGAACGGGCGACAGGCCCGCAGGAGGGAGGAGGCGCGCTCTACCTCAGCGCTCCCAATGGCAACCTGCGATCCTGGCTTGAGGCCAGAGAGGCAGGAGGCTGGCTGACGCTCTATGGGCAGGACGATCAATCGAAACTTCAGCTAAGGACGACCTCCAGTGGGGGCGAGATCACCGTCAACGGTGGTGTGCTCGGGAGCGGCGCGTTTCTGGAAGGCGAATCTGAGAATGGGGGAGGCCGACTTTCGCTCACTGACTCTGGCGGAGAGGAGACGGCCGAATTGGTGGCCCGGGCGGGCGTGGGCACCGGGGGGCGACTGACTTTGAGGCGTGACAACGGCGGCCCTGCCACCGTCATCATCGAAGGGGAAGACTTCAGTGGACAAGGAGCGCGGCTGGAAATGAATAATGAGTCCGGAGAACCCAGGGTGCAGATCGATGCTGACGCCAATGACGACGGCGCCTTGATGCACTTCTTCCGCAATACGGGGATTTTGACCATCGTCCTTGATTCAGAAAGCGTCGGGGGTGGCGGCGAAATTTCCGTGCGCAACGGGGTCGGGATTGAAACGGTGGAAATCACAGGCGCGGAATCCAACGGGGCTGGAGGCCAGGTTTTGCTGAAGCGCTCCAACGGCGGGAACGGCATTCAAATTGACGCGCAGGAGGGCAGCACCGGCGGAGGCTTTCTGCGGCTCTACAAAGGAGATGGATCGACCGCCATCACCTTGGATTCGGAGGATGGCCAGGGGAATGGCCGGGTGATCACCGAGGTTTTGGAGATTACGGGCGGCAGTGATTTATCGGAGAAATTCGATATCCTCGCCAGTCCTGATGGCGTTCAACCCGGGATGGTTGCCTGCATCGACCCCAATCATCCCGGCCGCCTCATTGCCAGCAGCAAGGCTTATGATCGTACCGTGGCCGGTGTCGTCAGTGGTGCAGGCGGAGTGCGTCCTGGAATGCTGATGGGGCAAGCCGGCAGTGCGGCCGACGGAAAATATCCCGTTGCGTTGACGGGCCGGGTGTATTGCCTGGTGGATGCCGAGTATGGGTCCGTCCAACCCGGCGACCTGATCACGACGTCGGACACGCCGGGCCATGGCATGATCGTCCGGAACCATCCGAAAGCCCAGGGGGCGATCTTGGGAAAAGCCATGAGCAGCCTCGACCAGGGCAAAGGACTGGTGTTGGTGCTCGTTTCGTTGCAGTAAACTTGGCTGGCCAACACCGGTAATTGATCAACACTGTGATGAAAACAAAACTCGCCACTTGGATCGTGTTTGCGGCGGTGAGCATCCTGCTGGCCTGCCGGCCGGTTCAGGCTCAGGTTCCTCCCGTGACATTCACCGCCGAGCCAAAGGAAGACGGCAACCTCGTTTATCTGCCGCTCCCTCCGGAAACCGGAACGGATTCACCCAGCCATCTGTTCGGTCTCCGTCTTTCCATCAAGAACAACGATACGAATGATCTCGTGATGACATTGATTCGGCTGACATTCACTTACCCTGACACCACCGTGACGAACATCATTATAGGCCGGGGAGTCACCATCGCGGCAGGAAAATCTCGAACCGACACCCTGAGCGAGAAGGACCCGCAAGAGGCCGTTCGGCTCGCGGATCCCGCGCCAACCCAGGTGCGGATCGAGCTATACTTCGAAGGATACCGGAATCCGGCCGCATTGATACACAACCTTTCTCCTTATCAAGCCCCCACGTCCAGCGGAAGCTATCTCTTTCCCGGCAACGCCGCCGATCTTTCGGATGATCAATATTGGTCCTACTCCGGGGTTCATGCCGGTGGCTCTCAGTTTTTTGGCCACGATTTGAAGATTTACGGCTGGAATGCGGATACTGCCTCCTTCTCGACTCGGAGGCCCGGGACCGACGGGACCATGAACGAGCACTCTCTTGGTTGGGGCATTCCGGTTTATGCGATGGCGGATGGCGTTGTTCTCCGTGCCTTTTCGGACTGGGAGGATAATCCCGCGCCGGACACTCGTGTCATTCAACGCATGGCACATGATACAGGAGAGGCTGTCACGGCCCTGCAAGTTACCCGGCTCGACGACGATCGCGTCGCAACCGTGGTCAGGGATTCTTCAGCAAACGTGAAGATCATCGTATGGGACATCGGGGCTGATGGAAATCAGATCACGCGAAGGGGATCGGTGGTGGGCGAACCGGCCCAGCAACTCACGACGGACGCCCTGGATAGTTCCACCATTGTGACGGCGACGCGATCTGTGTTGGGAGTCATGCGGTTGGGTGTGTGGGACATTTCCAGCGATGGCATGTCCGTGAGCCAAGCGACGCACCTGGACGTGGAACCTATCCAGGAATTGTCACTGGCCAAAATATCCGGTTCCACCTTTGCCACGGCGGTTACCATGGACGATGGACTTCTGCACCTGACCGTTTGGGCCAGTGGCTCCATCATAAGCGCCTCCGCGGAAGACTTTGGCGAGACGGCATCATCCCTGTCCCTGACCGCCCTCAGTGCAACCCGGTTGGCCCTGGCGATCCGAAACGCCGAGGGGCGTTTGCAGGTTATCGTGTGGGACTTGGTGGATAACGGCGGCACGTTGAGCCTGCAACGTTTAGGCCAGGGAACCGCTGTCGCCATCTCCAAAGTGATCGCGGTGGATACTTCTGACGGTGACGGCATGAGATTGGTGACGGCCATGCGAACGGCGGCGGGAAATCTAAAAGTCATGCGCTGGAACATCAGTGAGGATGGTCAATCGGTGGCCCCCGACTTTGAAGTGAACGGCGAACCGATCCAGGACTTGGCTGCGGCTCGAACCGCTAACGGGGATGAACCGGACACCATCACCACGGCTGTCATTACTGAATCCGGAAACTTAAAGAACTTTCTGTGGACCACACGCGGGGTCGTTGAGCCTAAATCAACGGCCTTGGAATTATGGGGTCAACGGGAAGACGGAACCGCGAGCACCCCAGGCATCGAGGAATACAATTTCAACAGCAGTGGCGTAGGCCGAGGCCGATTGGTGTGTGCCATTCGAAACGCCAGTGGCAACCTTCAAGTCATCACCTTGAGAGTGGGCGGTGGTGGAGGGAACGGTTTCCGCATATTGCATGGAAATTGCCGGATGATTTATGCGCACTTTCAGGCTGGAACGGTGAATCCAGAGGTCGCTTATCCCGGCGCGCATGTCAAGGCCGGCCAATACCTGGGGAGCATGGGCAACACCGGACAATCCACTGGACCTCATACGCACATACACGCGGAGCGCGTGGATGAGTCTTATAGCGTGGCTGAAATGATCGCGGCCGAAGCCGTGGACTTAACTGATCATATTCTGACTTACCGCCCGATTCCATTCCGCTGCGCTTCAGCCATGCGCCTGGACGCAATCGAGCCTGGAGGTCTGGCCAACACGGACAACACCTTCAGTGCGTTGGAGGGACAGGGTGTGTATTTCGAGGATTTCGGAATTCTGCCACAATGGCAGGACAAAGTCTATGTTGACGGAAGCTCGGAATGCAGTTTCCCGATTGGAACCTTGAACTGTGTCGGCAACTTCCTCGGGCCTTATCACACCGTAAACGCTGGCCTTAACAAACCATGCTGGGGTTATCAGTTGTTCATCCGCGCCGGAACCTACAACGAATCCGTCCTCTTCAACCGGGGCATGACGGTGCGTTCCTATGACGGCGCGGCCATCATCGGAGCCCCGTGAAAACCGTTCTCCAATTGAAACCAGAATTGAATGCCATGAAACTCAAATTCGGGTTCGCTCTCCTGGGGGTCGCGTGGGCTTTGAGGCCCCTTGCCTTGGCTCAAACCGTCATCAACTGGTCCACCATCGACGGCGGAGGGGGAACCAGTACGGGAGGAGTTTACTCTGTCAGTGCCACCATCGGCCAGCCGGACGCCGGTGGGGCCCGTGGCGGTGGCTATACCTTGTCCGGCGGCTTTTGGAGTGTGCTGGGTGTCGTCGAAACCCTCGGCGCGCCCGAATTGCTTATCACCCACCAAGGAACCGGAATCGTCGTGTCCTGGCCAATGCCCGCGACGGGTTGGGTGCTGGAACAAGCCGCCGTACTGGGTGGCGGACCGTCCTCATGGACCGAGGTGCCGATGCCCTACCAGACCAATGCCACCCATGTCTTCATCGCCTTGCCCGTCCCCGTTGGCAACTCGTTCTTTCGTTTGCGACGCATTTAAATTAAACCTCTGACATTCACGAACGAACTGGCGCAGCCGGTTTGGTGAGTTTGATGAATCAGGGGAGCACGCGCACGCGATAGAAACGGTTGCTTGAAGTCGCAGCATCCAACTTGCTGGCGCTACTGCTGGTAGCGGTCACGTCGCCCGGGATGGGATTCCAGTTGGTCAGATTCGCGAGGTCGGGATTGAACTCCAGGCGGTATGTCACGTTGGAGGTGGCTGTCCAGGTGAAATTGAAGTTCGACCCGACCAACTCAGGCAGCGACAGCAACGGTTGCGGGACGATTGGGAAAACGTCCGTGACGCGGAGGACCACTGAATTGGGAGTGTTGCTCATCTGCATCACCACGAGGTTCGAGGGATGGAAGAAATTTGCGAACGTGCCGTTGCGTGTGCCGGCAGTCACAACTGCGAACGTGTCGTTCGTCGTGGGTGTGAAACCGGGGAGAAGGTCCACACTGAGCGCGCCGTTCAAAGTGACCGTGCCCGCTTTCTGCAATTGCGCGTAGCCCGTGCCCGGCGTCGTGCCGCCGAGGGCGCAATTGAGGACTGCGTTCGACGTGGAATTATAGCCGCCGTTGCACAACAGGGTGCCGCTCTGGAGGTCCACCGTGCCGTAATTGGTGAAGTTCACGCCGCTGGCGACGGTCGTGGTGCCGGTGTTGACCGATTTGCGAAACGTCCCGGCATTGTCAAACCGCGGGCTGCCGCCAAGGTTTCCGAGAAGGCCAGCCCCCTGAGCGTGGAACAGCGCGCCGGGCCGGTTGGTGATGAGGCTTCCGTTCAAAGCGATGGTGCCGTTGGTCCAGAGCACGGTTCCGGCGTTCTCCAACGTGCGGGTGACCAGATTGACCTGGCTCGGAATGGCGGCGTTGAGCACCGCGCCCGGAGCAATGATCGTTCGTCCTGTCCCGCCCATCACGCCTGCCGTCCAGTTCATCAGGCTGGCGACTGTCACTGTGCCGGCGCCCCCCAAGGTGCTGCTGCCGGAACGCACGTCGAGGTTCTCCACGATCAGGTTCGCCCCGGCGGTGACGTTTCCGGCGTTGAGCCGGTAAAGCCCCGCACCGTTGAGCTGCGCGCCGGGGTTCAACGTGAACGTGCCGGCGGTCCATTCCACGACCGCGCCGGCGGACGCGCTGAACGTGCCGGTGGCCGAGCCGCCACCCGTCAGCCGGTTCGTTGCCCCCGCCGAGGCATTGACCACGCCGCTGTTGGTGAAGCCGCCATTGAACAGCAGCGTGCCTGACTGAATCTCCACCTCGCCGGAATTGTTGAAGCTCACGCCGTTGGCGACGGTCGCGATGCCGGCATTGACCGATTTGCGAAATGTCCCGGCGTTGTTAAACCGCGGGCTGCCGCCAAGGTTTCCGAGAAGGCCCGTGCCCAAGGCGTGGAACAGCGCGCCGGGCCGGTTGGTGATGAGGCTTCCGTTCAAAGCGATGGTGCCGTTGGTCCAGAGCACGGTTCCGCCGTTCTCCAGCGTGCGGGTGACCAGGTTGACCTGACTCGGAATGGCGGCGTTGAGTACCGCGCCCGGAGCAATGATCGTTCGTCCCGTCCCGCCCATAACGCCTGCCGTCCAGTTCATCAGGCTGGCGACCGTCACCGTGCCTGCGCCCCCCAAAGTGCTGGTGCCGGAAAGCACGTTGAGGTTCTCCACGGTCAGGTTCGCATCGGCGGTGACCGTGCCGCCGTTGATTCGGTAAAGCCCCGCACCGTTGAGCTGCGCGCCCGGGTTCAACGTGAACGTGCCGCCGGTCCATTCCACCGAAGTCGTGGCTGCCGCGTCGAAGGTTCCGGTTGATGAGCCGCCCCCGCCCAACCGGAGCGTGCCGGCTTCAATTTCCACCGCGCCGTAATTATTGAAGCTCGCGCCACTGGCGAATGTCGTCGTTCCGGTGCTGAGGGACTTGCGGAACGTGCCGGTGTTGTCAAAGCGGCTGCCGCCGGAAGCCAGGAATTGAGCGGCGTTCTGGACGTGGAACAAGCCGCCAGCGCGGTTGGTGATGACCGCCGTGGACAAACTGATATTCCCCGCGCCGGTCCAGAGAATGGTGCCGGCATTCTCCAGGGTGCGGGCCAGTGTTACCCCGCTTGGGTTGGCAACTTGAAGCGTCGCGCCGGGAACAATGACCGTTTGTCCGGTCCCGCTCATCGTTCCAGCCGTCCAGTTCATCACGCGGCTCACCGTCACCGTGCCCGTGCCGCCCAACGTGCTGCTGCTGGCGAGGCCGGAAGCCAAATCGAAGTTCTCCACGTTCAAGTTCCCTTCCGCGTTGACCGTGACGTTGCCGGGAGCGCTATGGATTCGGTACCGACCCGCGCCGTCGAGTTGCGCGCCTGGGAGCAACGTGAACGTGCCGACTGCCCACTCCACAACCCCGCCGACGAGCGCGCTGAACGTGCCGGTGGCCGTCCCGCCGCCGGCCAGCCGGTTCGTGGCGTTTGCCGCGACGTGGACCGCTCCTTGGTTGGTGAACCCGCCATTGCAGAGCAGAGTACCGGTTTCAATTTCCACCGCCGCGTAATTGTTGAAGCTCACGGAGCTGCCGATCATCGTGACGCCGGCGTTGACCGATTTGCGAAACGTCCCGGCGTTGTCAAATCGGCTCGTGCCGGCCGTACGGTTGAGCGTGCCCGAGCCGAGCGCGTGAAAGACGGCTCCCGGACGGTTGGTGATGATCGCATTGTTCAAATTCAGGTTCCCGGCGGTCATCCAGTGGGTTACTCCTCCGAGTTCGAGCGTGCGGGTGTTCACGGTCGGTCCGTTGCCAAATGCGTTCACCGTCTCCAGCGTGAGCGTAGCGCCGCTTTCGATCACCGTCCGACCGCTGCCGCTCATGGTGCCGCCTCGCCAAAGCAGGCTTTCCCGCACCGTCAGCGTACCGCTCCCGGTCAGCGTCGGGGTTCGCACCAAGCCAGTGTCTATGGTAACGGAGGCGCAGTCGGCCGGCGTGTCCAATGTGACCGTAAAGGTGCCCGGCCCCTGGAGGGTCAGGCCGGAAATAACGACACTGTCGTTCGATCCGGGCACGAGGTTGGGCGTCCAATTTGCCGCATGGTTCCAATCGCCGCCCGCAAAGTTCGTCCAGGTGAACACCACCGGCGTGAAGCGGGCAGAGACAGTCTTGTTGTTCGTCATCACCAGCGTGACGGGATTGGTGCGGGTGACGACATCGCCAAGCCAGGCGCGAAACGTCTCGTAGGAAAACGCGCTGGCCGTGAGCGTGACGGTCTGGCCGTTCGTGTAAGTGGACTGGTTGGGGAGTATCTCCACGGACCCGCCGTCGCGCAGAACCGTGAGGCGGAACAGCGCCGCGGCCTTGTTGGTGGGGTTTGTGCCGTCGAGGAACTCCTGAAGGTTTGAGACGCCATCTTGATCGAAGTCGGCGGTGGCGCTCTGGTTCAGGTTCGTGAAATAAAGCCGCTCCCACGAATCCGGCAGGCCGTCGGCATCGCTGTCTATCCAGAGCATGGCCGGCGCGCTGGTCACGCTGCCGGAGGGATTCGTGAGCACCACGCGGTATTCGCCTTCGTTGTTCGTGCTGACGTTTTGCAGGAGCACGGCGTCGTTGCTGGCGCTGGTGATATCCGTGCCGTTGAACCGCCATTGGTAGCTGAGCAACCGAGTGTCCGCCGCCACCACGGAGAATGATGCGGCTTCGTCCGGCACGACAATTCGGTTCTGCGGCTGGCCGAGGATTTCCGGCGGGGAGGTGGTCGCGGCCGTTTGCACGAAGAGATTTCCGTTGGGGTCGAAGTGGAACTGCGAGTCCTGTGCGTGGGTGAATGTGGCAAGCAGAAGGACGAGCAACGCCAGCACAGATTTAACGCAAAGGCGCGGAGGCGCAAAGACGCGCCGGAAATGACCCCCTCTACTCCATCGGAAGGAGGAGAGCACTGGGGAGAAGAGGGACGTTTTTCTCGAAGTAATGGGATTGCCTCTCTCCTCGGTCCCCTCCCCTCTCCTTCGTCTTAGGTAGAGTAGGAAGAAAAACGGGACACAATCCCGTTGTTGGGATTGCGGAGCGGCGCACCGACACGGCGTAGCGCGGGTTTCCAACTCGACCGGGCTTGGAACTGAGAAAACGGCTGTGAGTTTGGAAAACATTTAAGTCCTCTCAATCGCGGCAACGGACCAGGTTCAGGCATCTCAGTACGGGATTCACGTTTAGCGGTGGCGTTTCGTTAGAAATTCTAGAAGCGCGGAATAAGCGGCGGCAACGTAACAATCAAGGGTACAGACGGGCCAGGACATTTGGATTCACACGGCGTGCTCAAGCAACGTTCCAGAGCGCGCTCCGCGTCATTCAAATCTATGCCTAAATCCAGGCCTATCTGCGCAGCGGCGGAGCAGATTAGCTCGGCTCGCTCACGAATCCGCTCACATTCCTCGTCGGCAACATCGGGGAACTGTTTCTGAAGGTCATGGCAATACTGTTCCGAAACCACGCGTGCCCGCTCGCACTCCAGCCTCAGCTTACGATCGAGATTGAATAAGTTGAATTCATCCTCACAACATAATCCCAGTGGATCCACCGCGTTGACCGGATTATTGCCAACGTAAGCGTAGAGGTTTGGACCTTCCCGAAGCTCAGCTTTCGGAAGTGGATCACGCGATAGCCATCGTCCGAGTTCAGGGTCGTATGCACGAAAGCGGGCGATAAGCAGTCCGGCTTCGGCAGCACGGAACAACCCGGTAAATCCGAAGTCCGCCTCCATGTCACCGCCCAGTTTGGCTTGCCGCCCGAACGGGGCGAGCGCGTATCGGGCACGAACATTGCCGCTGCCGTCGGTCAATTCGCGGATGGAACGGAGATGATCCCGAGTGTAGTAGTAAAGCCCAACATTCGGTCCGGCCTCCAGCTTCATCCCTTGTTCGAAAAAACGCTTCGTGACCGCGCCGCCAGCATCGCGCTCTTCGCAGATGTCATTATCGCGCCAGACAAAGCGGCGCAACGACGCTTCGACACCATTGGTCAGATGCCGAATGCTCACCGTCCGGTTCATCCCGTCGTAAGTGAACTCGGTTCGCTCATTTCCCGCGTTGACGGCAACGAGACGGTCCTTGGCGTCCCATTCGTTGGTGCGCGTGCTGCCGGGAGCAGTCGTGGTGCTGAGTTGATTCAGGGCATTGAAAGTGACGTTGTGATTGGTGCTACCGACCTGCTCCGAGAGACGATTGCCCAACGGGTCGTAAGAGTAGGCAAACGTGTTGATGAGCGCTCCCGAGTTGGTGACGGTGGCCGAGAGCAGTTGATCCGCCTCGTCGTAGCCGAAGGTGTGGAGCGACGGGGGCGTCGCTCCCACTTGCTG
>CAZCUL010000323.1:0-8423 GCA_964501475.1 uncultured Verrucomicrobiota bacterium
CGTCAGTTCGATCTAAAACCCTCGTTATTGGGCGAAGGCGCAAGGAGTGAGCTATGAAAGGGATGTTCCGGCATTTCATGGCGTCGAGCTTCGCATTGAGCCTGGCTGCTTGTGTGGAGACCCAGGCGCAACTGAACGTGCAAGGCCAGTGGTCTGCCGTTCAGAATTGGCCCGTCGTTTCGGTGCATACCGTCCTTCTGCCCACGGGCAAGGTGATGTTCTACCCGTACAGCGACGAAACCCGGGAGTGGGATCCGGCAGATGGTTCGTTGCGGCTCTTGTCGCGGGCAGGTTACAACACGTTCTGCACGGGGCACTCTTACTTGAGCGATGGCCGGCTCCTCATCACCGGCGGACACATTGCCAACAGCCGCGGCCTGCCAAACGCGAGCTACTACGATCCTTTTCGCGATGCCTGGACGCGCCTCTCGGACATGAATGACGGGCGCTGGTATCCCAGCAGCACAACCCTCGGCAATGGCGACGTGCTGGTCACCTCCGGCTCGCGCAGCGGCGGCGGGGTCAACGAATTGCCGCAGGTTTGGCAAGTCGATGCGAATTCGTGGCGGAACCTGAACAACGCGGTTTTGCAGTTGCCTCTTTATCCACGGCAGTTCCTGGCGCCGAACGGGCGGGTTTTCTTTGCCACTTACATCTCCCGTTATTTGGACACGGCCGGAAACGGCGCGTGGTCCACAGTGGCTACACGCATCGCTCCCGGGCGGGACAATTATGGGTCGGCCTGCCTTTACGACAACGGCAAGGTGCTCTACGCGGGCGGGGGCGACCCGCCATTGGCCTCCTGCGAAGTCATTGACTTGAACGCCTCCCAACCAGCCTGGCGCTCCGTCGGTTCCATGCAGTTCCCGCGACGGCAGCACAATCTAACCATCCTTCCGGACGGGCAAATCCTGGCCACAGGCGGCAGTTCAGGCGCCGGCTTCGATAATATCAACGCCCCGGTGCTCCCGGTTGAACTGTGGAACCCCGTCACGGAAACCTGGACGACCCTGGCAAGTGCCGCGCGATACCGCGGCTATCATTCCATCGCGTTGCTCTTGCCCGACGGGAGGGTGCTGTCTGCCGGAGGCGATTATGAATTGAACGCGGAAGTCTATTCGCCGCCCTATCTGTTCAAAGGCGCGCGCCCCGCAGTTTCGGCCGCGCCCACCGCCGTTCGTTACGGCGAGAGCTTTTTCGTGGGCAGCCCGGATGCGGCGGGCGTGGCCGCCGTTCACTGCATCCGGCTGAGCACAGTGACTCACGGCCATAACATGGATCAGCGGATCAATCGTCTTGCCTTCAGTCAGGCCGGGTCGGGACTCAATGCCGTGGCCCCGTCCAACCCAAACCTCTGCCCGCCCGGCTATTACATGCTCTTTCTGCTGAACGGCAACGGCGTGCCTTCGGTTGCCCGCATCATCCGGATTTCAAGCGAAGGAGTGGCGGCGAATCTCCCTCCAACCGTGACACTGACCGCGCCGCCAGATCAAAGCCAGTGGACCAGCCCGGCTGACATTCAGTTGCGCGCGGATGCCACGGACCCCGAGAGCGCGCTCAGTCAGGTCGAATTCTTCGCCAACGGAACCCGGCTGGCTCAGGACACTACCGAACCCTACGAACATCTTTGGAGCGGGGTGCCTGCCGGAACTTACGACTTGAGAGCCGTTGCAACAGATGCCCAAGGTCTGAGCGCCACCTCTGCTGTGGTTCGAATCGTTGTTTCCGCCCCCAATACGGGAGGCTGCCAAAAGTTCATCACGGGCGCCGCTCTGGGACGGGTTCGGTCCGATTACAATGGCTGGGTGGGAATGCGTTTTACCGTTGGCACTCAAAACCTCACCGTCAGCGAGCTTGGCCGCATTTATGTGGCCGGCAACCAGCAGCAGCACCGGCTCAGGCTTCTCCGCGAGAGCGACCGGCAGGAGGTGGCCAGCACTACCGTCGCCATGGCAGGTGGCGTGGCCGGACAGTTCAAATACGCGGCACTTCCCGCTCCCGTGACGCTGGAGGCGGGTCGCAGCTATTACCTGATCAGCGAGGAACGTGTGGGCGGCGATGCCTGGCATGACCTCGAGACGCGCGTGCAGACCACTGCGGCGGCCCGCTGCGACGGCGGGGTCTATCAGGCCGGTTCATCCTGGTATCCTGTCGGTTTCGCCAGTCAAAGCTACGTGCCGGTGGACTTTTGTCATGGGAACGGAACAACGACGACTTACTCGATTGCGGCCACGGTTTCCCCATCCGGCGCCGGAACGGTGACTGGCGCCGGTTCTTATCCGGCGGGAGCGAGCGTCAGTCTGGCAGCGACAGCAAACAGCGGTTACGCGTTTGCGCACTGGCTGGAAAATGGGAATGTGACGAGCACACAGAATCCCTACGCCTTTACCGCTGCGGCAAACCGGTCGCTGGCCGCCGTCTTCACGAATGTTCCCACGACCTACAGCATCACGGCCAGCGCGTTGCCGTTCGAGGCGGGTGAAACCACAGGAAGCGGTGTTTATTCCGCGGGCGCCCAGGTGACGGTGACGGCCACGGCTAATGACGGGTACCGGTTCATTCATTGGACTGAAAACGGCGCGGTCGTCTCCTCCAACCCGATCTACACGTTTATTGCCAATCAATCGCGGCGGTTGGATGCGAACCTCGAGGTCATTCCCGACGAACCGCCAGGCGACGACCCGCCACCGGCTCAAGCCCTTCCGTGGGTGACTCAAATTGTGCCGGGCCGGGTCAGAAACGACTACAACGGCTGGGTGGGCCAACAATTGATTGTGGGTTCTGACCAGATTTCCGTAAGCGCCCTGGGACGATATTGTCTTGAGGGCAACACCGCCACGCACGCCGTTAAGCTGGTGGACGCTGCCAACGGCGCGGATGTTCCCGGGGGCGGCGTCGCGGTTTCCATGGCGGGCGGAATCCCCGGGCAATTTGTCTTCGCACCGCTGCCACAGGCGGTCGTTTTACCGGCGAACCGGCGATATTACCTCGTGAGCGAGGAACGCGCGGGCGGGGATACCTGGCTCGATTATTACCATACCCGCTTGACCGTTACCGCTGTGGCCTCATGCCCGGGAGCGGTTTATCTGGCCGGCTACGGCTGGGTGGCCGTGGCCCGTCCTGAGAGCGGGTACGGTCCGCTCAATTTCCAATACGCCGCCAACGCAAGCCGCCCGTCCACCCTTCCGGCGTCTGCAACCGCCGGGCTGATCAGCCATTGGGCTTTCGATGAAGGCAGCGGCGGCATTGCCACCGACTCGGCAGGTCCGAACGCCGGAAGTTTGCACAATGGCGCGGCCTGGGTGGGCGGCCGGCAAAACGGAGCGCTTCGTTTCGATGGAGTCAATGATTACGTGAACATCCCGCACCACGCCTCGCTCGATTTGAGCAACGCATTCACCATCAGCCTCTGGTTCCAACCATCGGAGCGGATCAATGCCAGTTCACCCCGCTTCGACCTTTTGAAAAAGGAGGCCGCCTACTGGATCCTTTTCAACTATCCGCAGCGCGACGGGAAACTGGTGTTCGCCTTGAACGGCGGCATTCCGATCGCGAAATCCGCGACGGCAGATTGGCCGGCAGCGCAGTGGGTCCATGTGGGCGCCGTCCATGACGAGGCGAGCATGCGGATTTATATCAATGGCCGACTCGAGGGTGCCGTCGCTACCGCCATCGTTCCGGCAAATTCGAAAGTGCCGGTCGAGATTGGCGGAAACAGCGACCAGGGCATTTACTTTCGCGGCGCCATGGACGAAGTGCGCATTTATGGCCGCGCCTTGTCTGCCGCCGAAATCGCGAGCCTGGCGGCAGAACAGGGCAATTGACGCTGTCATGTTGCTCCTTTGCACCGGCTCTATTTTCCCTTCTTCAGGACCAAAGCCTGATGCTCCGCCTGCCGGCGAGCCTGGGTAATCTTCTCCTCCAAAAGCAGCGGCAGAAGAAGCAACCCGACCTGGGTACTCCATGCCAAAGCAGCGGCGTCGTTGGCCGCGTAGCGAACCCGCTCGGCCACCAGCGGGTCGGGGTTTTCCCCCAAAACCTGGAGGAGCAGCCGCGCCTTGAGCGCTTCAAATAAGGCCTCTTGGCGGCGCCGTTCGAGCGGGGCGGACCCCGCCCGGGTGGCCGCTTTCGCTCCCCATCGCTGCCTGCGTTTGTTGTCAGGCAATCTCATCGCATTCCCTTTCTCTGATGCGCCTTCCCCGATGCGCGCCTCTAAAACAAAAAACCCACGATTGACTGGCAATCGTGGGTTTGGGGAAAATCGTTGTTAAGCTTCGTTAAGTGCCGGATTTCTCCTCCACGCTGCCGCAGGCGGCATCAACGGAACGCCAGAGGCACAGCTCATGCCCGGCGTGTTGGCCGTCCACCTGCATTTGATTTTGGAACGTCTGTTTCATCGCAACGTGCATGCTCATCAGAACCGATGCCGGAGCTTCTGTCAAAATCTTTTTAAATTGGGCCGGCTACGAGCGCCTACGGAAGGCGCCGTGCGCCTGAAAGTTGAAACGGAGGGCATGAGAGGCAGAAGCTTGGCGGCTCCTGAGCCCGAACCAGGGTTCGATTCGGGGAGCTGCTTTCGCGCGCGGTCGCTTTGGAAAGATCCGACAGCCGTTCCCATCATCTCCGAACTTGTCGGTTCGATGGCAACTGATATGTTTTTGCCAGTGTCCGATACCTCGAGCCAGGAACGTAAGCCGCTGCGCCTAGCGGTCTGCGGCGCTTGCAAGGCGAAGAACTGGATTCCCAGTGACCTGCCGCCGCTGGAAACCATTCCTTGCAGCAAATGCGGTCATCCGGTCATCCTGCCGTTTCGCATTCGCCAGTTCGAGCTGCGCGAGATCATCGCGTCCGGCGGCATGGGGACAGTCTACAGGGCGTTTGATGTGACGCTCGAGCGCGAAGTGGCGGTCAAGTTGTTGAAGAAGGAGATGGCGGAGGACGAGCAGGTGTTGGACAGCTTTTACCGGGAAGCGCGCGCCGGGGCTTCGCTGAACCATACCAACATCATTCATACTTACACCTTCGACGAGTTCAACGGACAACCGTATCTGGTCATGGAGCTGGCCGATCATGGCAGTCTGGATTCGCGCATCGAACAACAGGGTCGGGTCCCCGAACTGGACGTGCTGGACATCGGCACCAAGGTCGCCTCCGCGCTGGCCACCGCGCTGAAGCAAGGGTTGCTGCACCGAGACATCAAGCCCGGCAATATTCTGTTCAATGCCGAAGGCGAACCGAAGCTGGTGGACTTCGGGCTGGCCAGGCTGGCCGAGGACGACGATGAATACGGGGCCGCCATTTGGGGGACCCCTTATTATGTCGCGCCGGAAAAAATCAGGCGCGAGCGCGAAGACTTCCTGTCGGACATGTACAGTTTGGGCGGCACTCTCTACCATGCCTTGACGGGCAACGTGCCGTTTGAAGCAAAGACAGTGGAGGAAGTGGTGGCCGGGCACGTGCATACCCCGCTGACTCCGCCGCATCGCGTTGCGCCCGACGTGACCCGGCCTACCAGCGACGCGCTTTGCATGGCGATGGCCAAGAATCCCGCGGAACGGTTTCCCTCCTATGACGAGTTTATCATGGCGTTGACGGCGGCGCGCAGCCAGTTGCTGGTCCAAAGGTACGGCGGACGGAAAAGCCACGGGCCGTGGTGGAAGAAATGAGCCGCTGCCACACCCGGAGCGCGGCTGTGCTCAGCCGCAGCAGATGGGGAAGCGCGATGACGCGGCAGAATTTCCCCAGAACCCTTTCGAGTTCGTTCGTGCTGCTGAGGACAGCCGCGCTCCGCAAAATGAATTGCAGAGAAGAAGAGAGAAAAAGACGTTTGATGATGACAAAGTCCCTGCCGGAACGTATTGAGCAGGCAGCCAAGCGAATTCCATGAGCCAGACCCTTGCTTATCTTCAATCTGATTCCGCCGAGGCCGGGATCGAGATCGGGCTGCTGGTCAATTACATGTTGATGGACGCCATCAAAGCGGGGGCGAGCGACATTCATATCGAGCCTTGGGAAAGCACGCTGGCCGTGCGCATCCGCCTGAATGGCGTGTTGACGGAACTGGTGCATCTGCCGCTGGAACTGATGGAGAAGATTTCCGGGCGGCTGAAAGTCATGGCAAACCTGGTCAGCTATCAGACCGGCCTGCCCCAGGAAGGCCATGCCTCTGCCGGAGCGGAAATGGGCGGGGTGGAACTGCGCATCTCCGTCTTCCCGACGACGCGCGGTGAAAAAATCGTGGTGCGATTGTTCGATCCCAGCAACCGCAGCTTTGATCTGGCCACCCTGGGTTTTGACGACGACACGCTCCGGACATTTCTCAAACTTCTTTCCCGTCCAAGCGGATTACTCCTCCTGACGGGGCCGACCGGGTCGGGAAAGACTACAGCCATCTACGCCTCGCTCTATCACATTGTGCAGCGCGCCGGTCCGGCGGTGAGCATCAGCACGGTCGAAGATCCGGTCGAATTCAATCTGCCGATGGTGGCGCAGGCGCAGATCAATCCCGCCCAAAACTTCCATTATCCGAAAGCACTGCGGTCACTCATGCGGCAGGACCCGCAGGTGATCATGCTGGGCGAGATCCGTGACGCGGAAACCGCCGCCATTGCCGTGCAGGCGGGGCTGACCGGACATTTGGTGATCAGCACCATTCATAGCGGCATTGCGTCCGGCGTTTTCGCGCGGCTGATTAACATGGAGATTGAACCGTTTTTGCTCGCCTCGAGCATTATTGGAGTGCTGGGCATTCGATTGATTCGCAAGAACTGCACTTTCTGCGCCGAGACTTATCAGCCTGAGCCGGCCCAGCTCCGCTGGGTCCAGGACGAGGTGCCCGCGGACACACAGTTTCGGCGGGGAACGGGTTGCCAGGAGTGCTTGCACACTGGATTTTCCGGCCGCACCGCTCTGACCGAACTGTTGGTTGTGGACGAGGTCTTCCGCGATGCTGTCTTGCAGAAGCTCCCCACGCGCGCCCTCCAGGATGTGGCTGTCCAGCAAGGCATGCACACCATGTGGCAGAGCGGCATCCAACGCGTTGTCGCAGGACAAACCACCATCGATGAAATCCTGCGGGTGGTGGCGGTGGACCAACTGTAAGATCGCTGCTTTCGAAGCGGCGGAACTTTGTCTTGCGCAGCAAGAGGAAGAGCGGAAACGTTAAAGAAACATCGAACAACGGGAGTTCTTATGGCGAAGAACAAGGGCAAACCAAGCGGGAAATTCGCGGAAAAGAAAACCGATCCCGGCCGAAAGGGGAATTACCAGCGTTCCGGATGGCCCGCAACCGCAGCGACCCAGCGAGTGGCTTCGGGTGAGGGTCAGCAGCAGGGGAAGAAACGCCCGCTCGCGAAACGGAACGTGACCCGGTTGGCCCAAGGCCGAAACCGAAAGGCAGGCAGCCCGATTTAATCAGCGGACGAAAAGCCGCTTCAACTCGTTTTGTTTCTCGCTGGGCAGCTTATGCCCGCGCTTGCTGTCGCGCTGTTCCAGTTCCCGAATCGACTCGATAACCACGGGCGCATCCATTTCGTGCGTTTCGACGCCCTTTCCGACTCCCTGGAGGAGAGTGACGGTAAGTTCTCCGCCCAGATGTTCCCGGAATTCTTCCAGACCGGTCAGCACCATCAATTCGCCATCCGAATCGACGTTGAGCAATTCGTTGGCAAACACTTCGAAGCCGAGCCCTTCGATCACGCGCAAAACGCGCTCGGCCTCGGCGGCGCTCAGCAAACCGGTGCGGCGCGAGTAAACAACATCCAGGGCGATGCCAATAGCCACTGCTTCGCCGTGCCGGATTTTGTATTCGGAGAGCTGCTCGAGCTTGTGGGCCGACCAATGCCCGAAATCCAGCGGCCGGGCCGACCCGAACTCGAACGGATCTCCGGAAAGGGCAATATGGTTCAGATGCAACTCCGCGCAGCGGTAGATGAGCCGTTGCATCGCCTCGGGGTTAAATTCACGCAGTGGCACCACCTCGCGCTCGATGGATTCAAAAAAAGCCGCGTCCCGAATCAGCGCCACCTTTACCGCCTCGATGTAACCGGCGCGTTTGTCCCGAGGCGGTAATGAAGCGAGCATTTCGGAGTCGTTGATGATGGCAAACGGGACCGCGAACGTTCCGATGAAATTCTTCTTGCCGAAGGCGTTGATCCCGTTTTTGACTCCCACGCCCGAATCGGCCTGGCTCAGGGTTGTGGTGGGGATGCGGACATGGCGCACCCCGCGGTGGGCCGTAGCCGCGGCCAGCCCTACCACGTCGAGGATCGCGCCCCCTCCCACTGCGATGACGTAGGAGTGACGATCGATATGGTAGCGATCGACACGCGATTGAATTTCGGAGACGTGAAAATAGGAGTTTTTGACGCGCTCACCGCCTTCCAGAACCATCGGTGGACAAACCAGCCGGGCATGGTCGCGGT
>CAZCUL010000324.1:0-4433 GCA_964501475.1 uncultured Verrucomicrobiota bacterium
GGCCAGGGCTGGGGCTTGGAGCGGTCCGCGTTGAAAATGGGATTCGCCGTGTCGAAAACCCACTTCAAGCCCGGCACCTTTTCGAGCATTTCACCAGCATGCCTGGGACTGATGCCGCCATAATTCATGCAATTCTCATGGACCGGCTGAATGCCAACATCCAAAAACATTTTCGTCACCTCGCGCACGCGGTCGAAAACCGCCGGCGGAATGCAATCGTCCTTGTCGCCAGGTTTGAAACTCATGACGCGCACGAACCTGCTCCCGAGACGCTGCATACGCGGAATGGCTCGCTTCACCTCCGACAATGTCTCGTCGAAGGGGGTTTCGAGGGTCTTCGCCCAATTCATGATGGTGGAGCCGAAGCAATTAACGCTGACCCCGGCGGCTTTCAGCTTGTCCACAACGATGTCGAACGCCTTTTCCGGAATGTCGTGGAGATTGGCTTTGGGGTGGCCGCTGACCTCGACGGTGCGGGCTTCAATGTGCGTCCAGCCCAGCTCTTTGGTGGCCCGGATTTGAGTATCGATATTGGCTCCGGCTTCGTCGGCAATTCCTGAAAGAAACATAGCGCGATTAGGTTAAAGGTTTGATGACTGCATGTCGCCGCGTGGTATTCCTGGCCCACGGGCAGCGCACTAAAAACCTATGGGAATCGGCCTGAACCGCAAGGCATTTATCCGCACCTTGCCAGGCAGTATAAAAAAGCGGCGCCCAAAAACCAGGGCGCCGCTCAGAGGATCAAATCGGGCTTTCTTCGAGCCGGCGTATTTACTGTGCCGGTGGGTTGCCCACTGTCTTCCCGGCCTGGGCCATCTGTCGTTCAAAGGCGGCTCGGGCCTTTTTCCAGACGTTCTCCTTCAGCGGCACTGCGCATTCGCCCTGTGCTTTGCAAGTGTTCTGCCCGGGATATTCGCCGCACCCGCCCTGGCCTTTGCAGGCATTGTGACCGGCGCAGGAGTGCGCCTCGGCCGTCGCGCATTTTCCCTGACCGGCGCAGGCGTTGTCCCCGCCCTTGCCTTTGGAATTGCAGGTGTTCAGGCCGCGGCAGACGTGCGGTTCCTCAGCTAATAACTCAGGATTGTGCTTGGCTGCATCGGTTTGGCCGCCGGTCTTACAGCCGCTGGTTGTCAAGACGCCAACTACCGCGCCGCCGAACGCTGCCATAGTCAGCCGGTTGAATTCGCGCCGCGACAACGGCGCGCCCCCGTTCAATTGCATACGTTTCATAGAATGTGCATTTGATGTGATGGTTTGTTTTCCGGGGCGAAGTATTCAAACTTCGCCGCCGCCGGGCAAGGTAAATTCAAACGCGCGCGCCGCCCCGTCCGCTTCCCGGCAGCAACCCGCCATTTCACTGCATACATGTTCCAGATGCTTTGCTAATCTCCGCCATCACCTATGGCAACCATCGCTATCCTTGGAACAATGGACACCAAAGGCCAGGAACACGCCTTTGTGGCTGATCAAATCAAGAAACGCGGGCACCGCGTGCTGGTTATCGACGTCGGCACCCTCGAAGAACCCAGGCTCAAGCCTGACGTCACCCGGCAGGAAGTCGCCGCCGCCGCAGGCATCGACCTCGAAACGGTGACGGCCAAACGTGACCGCGGGCAAGCCGTCGAGGCCATGTCGCACGGGGCGCCTGCTATTCTGGCGAAGCTGGTGAAAGAAAGGCGAATTGACGGCGTGATTTCTCTGGGCGGCGGAGGCGGCACAGCCATCGCCACAGCCGGAATGCGCGCCTTGCCCCTCGGTTTTCCGAAACTGATGGTTTCGACCCTGGCCAGCGGCAACACCGCCCAATACGTGGGCGTGAAGGACATTGTCATGTTTCCCAGCATCGTGGATGTAGCCGGCTTGAATCGCATTTCCCGCGAAATACTGACCCGCGCGGCCGGCGCCGTCTGCGGCATGGTCGAGGCGCAACCCGAAGCCGGCGCGGACGCGCCGATTATCGTCGCCAGCATGTTTGGCAACACGACCGATTGTGTTCAGGCGGCAAAGAAAATCCTCGAAGAAGCCGGCTATGAAGTGCTGGTGTTCCATGCCACCGGTACCGGCGGGCGCACCATGGAATCCATCATCGAATCCGGCATGGTCGCCGGCGTGTTGGACGTGACCACGACCGAATGGGCGGACGAATTGGTGGGCGGTTTTCTGGGCGCGGGTCCGGCGCGGCTGGAAGCGGCGGCACGAGCGGGAGTGCCCGCCATCGTCGCCCCCGGCTGCCTCGACATGGTGAACTTTTACGGGCCGGATAGCGTTCCACCCAAATTTCAAGGACGGACCTTTTACCAGCACAACCCGCAGGTCACGTTGATGCGAACCACGCCCGAGGAATGCGCGAAGCTGGGAAAGGTTCTGGCGGAGAAGGTCAACCTTTCGACCGGTCCGGTCACGGTGATGATTCCGCGACAGGCCATCAGCGTGATCAGCGCGCCAGGGCAAAAGTTTTACGACCCGGCCGCGGACCAGGCGCTCTTTGATTCACTGAAGTCGAATTTGAAGAAGGAGATCGAAGTCATCGAGATGGACTGCGCGATCAATGATCCGGCATTTGCGGAGGCGTGCGCCAAGGCGTTGCTCGGAAACATCGAAGCTGGCGCGCGTGCCACCCCCAGAGCGGGGTAAGGGAGTATCGAGCGACGACCATGACGCTGGCCTGGATAGTGGAACGATTGAAGATGGGAACCAAGACGGCACCTGGCGCATCTATTCTATTGGCAGGGTCGGAATCAGTGAAAAAGCATGATACTATTGACCGGCCCCTCTCAATTTCACCTGGTGGGTCAACGCAATCAAGCAGTCGAACCGCGAACCGCGCCGCCGACCGGTCTTGTTGAACAACCCGGCTGCGAGCGCGGCTTCCGCCTGGCTGAAAGGAATAATCCGGGATTGCAAAACCGCTTCCGCCCTGCTGACCGCCAGTGATTCTTCCGCTGCAAGCCACCCATCCACGTCCAGCGCGACCGCCGACCCTTTCACCGGCAAACCGATGAGGTAGTTCGTATCGAGATGGATCATGCCGGACGCCGGTCCTCAGCCGCCAGCCGCTCCTCGCGCACCTCGCGCATATATTGCTCGGCCTGCACCGGCGTCAAACGGGATTCCTCCTGCATTCGCCGCAGCGCCTCGCGCGGCGACAACGCCTCCGCTTCGGCAGGGCGATTGGGGCGTGCCGGACGCAATTCGACCACCGCGTCGCCCTGGCGGATTTGGATTTGCTCACCCGCCAGCGCCCGCTCCACCCAGCGGCCCAGCCCAGCCACCGCTTCTTCGACCGTCAATATTTTCATGGCGGAAGAATACTTCATCGCTCAAAGCGCAACAAGCTTGCAAAACCGCGCCGCCGGTGCGTGATGGCGGTGACGTCCTGGAAGAATCCGAATTCAGAATGTCTTTCGAAGGAAGAAGCCAGACCATGCCGATTCAGACCTCGGATTTCGGATTTCGAGCTTCGGATTTCCCGCACAGCGGGCGGTGGTCGCCGAACGGGCCTTCGCTCCGCTTCGGCGAGCGCGGGTCAACGTAGCCTTCGATGTCCCGTGACTGCGGGACGGCGTTCGGCGAAACGGTTTTCAATTCGGGCAAAATGTTTTCAACGCTCGGTCAACTCGGTGAAATGAATTAAAGTTCTGAAAAAGAAATGCCTCGTGCGAATTCATCTCACACCCACGCGTAACTTCAGAATCCTTGCTTGAAGTCGTTTTACCCATGAACTCCGTCGAAGCTCGTGTTCCCAAACTCTCATCACCGCGAATCCGCTGTTCCAAAGTTGCCGCCGAATTCGATTATCCCGACGACGATTGCCCGCGATTTTGGTCGCCCAAAATTCAACTCTGCTTTTCGGGATGCGTCCGCACTTTGGACATGCGTGCCAAAAGCATCCGTCCACAAACACCGCAAGCCTCACTGCGGAAAAGTAGAAGTCGGGCGACCCACGACGTTCCTTGGATGTTTCCGCCAGCCGGTGATTTTATTCGCTCGCAGAATGGACTCCACGGCCCTTTCCGTGGATTGATTTCCTCTGCTCCTGACCTTGGACATTAACGCGGAGCGTTCTCTCTTGGAGAGCGGGTCTTTCATTCGCTACAGTTCACTCCAAATCAAACGATCTACGCCGCCGAAGACGCCTGCGTCCGCCGCTTCCTCTTCTGATGAGATTGTTCTGCTCGTGCGTGCTCGTGTAGATGCGACTCAAGTGCCTCGGTTTTCACCAGGGAGCGACAAAGGTGACAGCGAACAATCCCGTGTTTTTCTGTCATGTGCTGGTCGAGATCGCTTCGTAGAAATCCAGCACCGCAGACGGGACACTCAAACAGCGGGTCTGTTATCTCGTAGGTGCCGACGCCACTCCGCTTGCAGCCTCGAAAGCGCGGTCTTTAGGGCGTTGGAAGTCATGGAGCGTAGTGCGGCCTAACAGTTATTAG
>CAZCUL010000325.1:0-11136 GCA_964501475.1 uncultured Verrucomicrobiota bacterium
GTGGAGCACTTTGAAGCATTGCCGGCTCGTTCCGCAGGCGTCGAAATGATAAACAAACTGGTCCACCTGTTCCTGCAAACTGCGCAAATCCCATCCGCCACCGCGAACCTGCTCGAGTTGTTCCGGAGTGAGCCCGTCGCGACGAAGGCCGTATCGGTTCGGGGAGCGCAGTCCCTCGACCTTGTCAGCGGACGTTTCCCAATCCGCTTCCTCGAGAGGGCTGAACCTGCGCTCCACCCGATACGCGTCGTAACCACCGGGGTCGATCCACAGGACAACCGGTGTCCCGATGTGGAAAAAACGGCCGGCCACCATGATCTCGTCGCCGGTCCGTGCGGCGGGCGTGCCGGGAGGCGGCAACGTCCTGCATCCACAAATCAGCGTGACCAGAGCTGTTGCTCCACAAAGAAGGCGCCAGCGCGAACGCGCAGAGAGGAGATTCATGATTCCTCATTTCGGAGTGAAGTTGAAGCTGGGTCAAGTCTTCGTCCGCAATTCTCTTTTTAACCCGGAGCGCGGTTGTCCGCATCCGCAGCCGGGAAGTGCGGTCACGCGGGAGAACTCTTAGGCCCCTCTCGAGTTCCTGCCCGGTGCGGCTGGGGACAGCCGCCCTCCGTCACAGATGGGAGGACTGCAAAATTCAGGGAATGGAGGGAGGTGTCAGCGAGCGGGACAAGCTTCGAACAAAAGCTTGCCGGAGGGCTGAAGCTGCGTTCTAGTTTTCTCCGCCAGGGCCCATGGAATGTGGACCTACGAACCCCGCCAGGGCCGGAAGGCAGCAACGGTAGTTTGTTCCGCATCCGCCGTGGTTACCCTGGCATTTTTCTATTTCAATGACGTTTTGGAATTGACGATTCGCGCCTGCTGCCGGCGAATTGAGGCGCACAACCACAACCCAAAATATTTAAGCTGTGTCATATCAGGTCATTGCCCGAAAATACCGTCCCCAGCGGTTCAGCGACGTGGTCGGCCAAGAGCACGTCACGCAAACGCTGAGCAACGCCGTCGAACAGAACCGCATCGCTCATGCTTACCTGTTCGTCGGTCCGCGCGGGACAGGCAAAACCACCATCGCCCGCATCTTTGCCAAATGTCTCAACTGTACCGACGGGCCCAAGTCGGACTTTGCGGAGGATGATCCGCGCTGCCAGGAGATTGCCGAGGGACGCTCTTTGGACGTTCTGGAAATTGACGGCGCCAGCAATCGCGGTATCGAGGAAATCCGCGAGTTGCGCGAAACAGTCAAGTACGCCCCGGCCGCCTCCCGCTTCAAGGTTTACATCATCGATGAAGTCCACATGCTGACGAAGGAGGCATTCAATGCGCTGCTGAAAACGCTCGAAGAGCCCCCTGCGCATGTGAAATTCATGTTCGCGACCACCGAACCGGAGAAAATCCTGCCGACCATCCTGTCGCGTTGCCAGCGTTTTGATTTGCGGCGGATTCCGGTGGCGTTGATCGTGGAGCATCTTGCCGGCATCGCGAAACTCGAGAAGGTCCAGATCGAGGAAGCCGCTTTATTCGCGATTGCCCGCGGGGCGGATGGAGGGATGCGTGACGCCGAGTCGGCTTTGGACCAGCTTATCAGCTTTTGCGGCGCCCAGATCGTCGAATCGGACGTTTTGTCGATGTTTGGTTTGGCGGCACAAGGGCAGATCCTGGCTCTGGCAGACGCGGTGTTGAAGGGAGAGGCGGAAAAAATCGTTAGGGAACTGAACGAGTTGACGCGGCATGGGAAGGACCTGGGCCGGCTGCTTTCCGACATTCTTGCCCACATGCGCAATCTCCTGGTGTATAAGGTGTCCCGGGGCGATCTCAGCTTGCTGGAGGTGTCGGAGACGGAAAGGGCTTGCCTGATGGAGCAAGCCGAGCAGGTCACCGAGGATACGCTCACGCGGATCATGGAACTGCTCACGGAGTCGGAGCGGCCGCTCCGGGAGGCGTCATCCAAGAAAATCTTCCTTGAGGTCGCCTTGTTGAAGGCGATTCAAGCGCGAAATGCCGTCAGCATTGATACGCTCTTAAAGCAGCTTCAGCAGATGAGGAAAGGCGAAACCGGTTCAGCGGGCAAGGCCGCCGGAAAGGCTGGCCGGGCGAGCACCGATGGTGTGGCAACTGCCGCCCAGTCCCACCCGCCCGCCGCGCCAATGAGCCGTAGCACGGAGACTGCGCCGGCCCCTGCCCCATCGGAAGTGCGTTCGGAGGGAGGAACAGCCATAGGCCCGTCCGCCCACTCCGATCTCGACGGCTTGTGGCAGGAAGTCTTGGCCGCCGCGGGCCGTGCGAGCGCCTTCACACGAAGCTATTTGCTGGAAGCGCACCCGGTTTCATTTGCGAAGAACGTTTTTACGATTGGATTTGATCCGGAGTTCAGAGAGCAGCTCGACCTGGTGAACAACCAGCGCACGCATGCCTTGCTCCAGACGAAACTTGAGGAGCTGGGCCACCCGAACGTGCAGATCAAATTCATTCAATCCGAATCAACCTTGCCGCGAGCGCGGCCGGCCAAGCCTTCGCAATCAGCCGAACCTGCATCCGCTCCTCCGCAGAACGAAGCTTTGAATGCGGTCTCTGAACCGGAACGAGCCGAGCAAGTCAAACCGCAGCGGCTGAACGCGGAGGAATTCAAGAATGATCCGCTCATTCAGAGGGCCTTGGAGATTTTTAAGGGCCAGATTGTCGAGGTGCGTGTTTAGCTCTTGACCGGCCGGAAAACGCCCTGAATGCTCGAATACTATGGCCAACATTGGGAAATTGATGAAGCAGGCTGCGCGCATGCAGCAGCAGATCGAAAAAGTTCAATCGGATCTCGCCAGTCGGACAGTCGAAGCCACCAGCGGCGGCGGCGCAGTCAAGGTAACCGCTCGATGCGACGGCACCGTCGCCAGTATCAAGGTCGATCCGCAGGCAGTGAATCCGGCCGATGTCTCGTTGCTCGAGGACATGGTCCTTTCCGCCGTGAACCAGGCCCTTGCCCAGGCCCGAGATATCTCCAATAGCGAAATGGGCAAGGTGACTTCCGGATTGAACATCCCCGGAATGCCGGGCGGCTTTTGAAGCCCGTCCTGAGAGTTTTCGGATGTCGAGTTTGCAGCCTCTGAAACGCAGCGCCTTTTCCTTTGGCGACCCTTCCTGAACCGATTACCAAATTGCTGGCCGCTTTAAACAAGCTGCCCGGAATCGGACCGCGGTCCGCAGAAAGACTGGCCCTTTATTTGGTCCAGGCCGAACCTCTTGCGGTTCAGAACCTCGCCCAAATCCTGGTCGAGGCGCGGGATCGTGTGCGCCTATGCCCGATTTGCGGAGGATTGACGGAACAAACGCCCTGTTCCATCTGCTCCGATCCCCGCCGCGATGGATCTATTATTTGTGTGGTCGAGCGGCCGGTGGACATCTTCAGCATCGAGAAAGCTGGGACCTACCGCGGCAAATACCACGTTCTGGGAGGGAAAATCTCCCCGGTGGACGGCGTCGGACCGGAAGATTTGCGCATTACTGAGCTGGAGAAGCGCTTGGGCCAGGAAATCAGAGAGCTTCTGCTGGCATTGGGAACAGATGTCGAAGGTGATGCCACCAGTTTCTATCTGGCCAACCGCTTTCGGCCCGCCGGTGTCAAGATCACCCGGATCGCGCATGGGTTGCCGGCAGGAAGCGGTTTGGAGTTTGCCGACGAGCTCACCTTGAGCCGTGCCCTTGAGGGCCGACGCGAGATGACCTGAGTTTTTCTCCGCCATGAAAAAACCGGAAGTGGTCGTGTTCGATTTGGGAAAGGTGCTGGTCGATTTCGACTATGGCATAGCCGCCCGAAAAATAGCCGAGCGGGCCAAGCTTTCGGCGCCAGACGTTCAACGAGCCCTCGATCATTCGCCGCTGCTCTTTCAATTCGAAACAAACCGGATTTCAACACCACAGTTTTTCGGTGAAGTTTGCGCTGCGACTGGCTACAGAGGCACTTTGGAGGAATTCGTCGCTGCCTTCGCAGACATTTTCGCGCCGATTCCAAAGATGATCGATCTTCATGCACGTCTGCGCGAGGAAGGTGTGCCGACCTACATTTTTTCAAACACCAACGACATCGCTGTCTCCCACATTCGCCGCCGTTTTCCATTCTTCGCCCGATTCGACGACTATGTCCTTTCCTACGAGGAGGGGCTGATGAAGCCGGAGGAAGGGATCTACCAAATAATGGAAGATCGAACGGGCCGGACGGGCGAGCAGATTCTCTATCTCGATGATCGCCCTGAAAATGTCGACGCGGGCCGAAAACGCAGATGGCGCGTGATTCTTCAGCAGTCGCCCGAAAGCACTATCGAAGAAGTCGTTCGGCTTGGCCTGGTGGAGTTCCCTTGAGATTAGCGGAGACTGATCAAGGCCGGGGCATAGTCCGGTTCGCCCAGTGAAATGAGCCGGTCCCGCAGGTCATTCAACGCTCGGCGAGTCGAGCGAAATCGCTCGGCCAGAATATCGAAGACATCTGCGAGATTGTATTTGCGAGCCAACCGATGATCTTTAGCCACGCGGTAGTTTGAACGGCCAAGTTCTTCGTAATAGTCGATGTCTGGCGAGCCTCGGCGTTCGGCGCGAAAGCGGATGCGGTCCGGGAAAACGCCCGATAAAAAGAGCGAGTAGTTCCCGATGTGTGCCCGTAAGTGAAATCCGGCTATGTCGTCCGCATTCTGCAAGGCGGCCAGCATATCGACGAAGTATTCCAGGGGAACGTCTTTATCCGGGTGCGCTCGCCTGGTCCGCTCGGTTCGCGAGAATTCCGCCAGGAGCGCCGCCACGTAATCCGCCACCACGCGCTCATCGATGCCGGCGCGTCGAAAGACGTGACGCACCAGGAGGTAGAAGTAGAACTGCGTCGAAATCGGCAGGCAGCTCGGACGATCGAGCACCGCGCGCAAAAGGGAATCATTGTCCAGAATCAAATCGCGCGCCTCCTCATCGGTCAGCAAGCGAAGCAGATCAGAGGGACCCCCTTTCGCCTCGAGGACGTGAACGATGAACTCGATGTCTTCCGCGCTCAACTGGATCCGGCAATTCGGCTGTATCAGACTCATAACTACACCTCTGGTTCGACTGAGATGTCTTCGAGGATTTGCCCTTAAGATAACCCAGTTCGACAATCTGCCAACACAAACTTCACCCTCCATGGTGAACTGTCCCGAGTCCCTTCGACGGTCCTCCAGTTCGCGGCCTGACCATGCGCGCGGAGCCTTTCTCTTCGGCTGAACGCGGCTGGGAATTCGAGCCACGAACTCATCGGCTTCCAAAGCGACAACTGTGCCAGCCCAACGACGGAGAATTTCTGCTTTGTCCGAACGACCTCTGAATTGAGGTGTACGTCTCCATCAAACTGAATTGCGGAGTCGGAGCGAGTCGGAGCGGGGAAAATTGGCTGGAGGCGAATTACATGCTATAACGGGTGAAATGCATGCTTGTGCGGTATTGGCTATCCCGGTCCGATCCGAGCGCCAGGCAATGGACTGGAGCCTGGCTCTCTTGAGCCAGGGAGTTGAATGCACCATTGAGCACGCCACAGAGGAACACGGCTGGCAACTGATTGTGTCCGAACACGAACATTTGCGAGCGCGGGAGATTCTCCAACGTTACCGTTGGGAGAACCGGCCGCAGCTTTGGCACCAGCGCATGCCATGGACCCAGATGATCTTTGATTGGCGAAGCGCCGCCTGGTTTCTTTTGCTTAGTTTGATTTTTTGGATCCAAACCAGGAACGCGGCTGTAACGGCGGCGGGTTTGATGGACAATCGGGCGGTCGGGGACGGCGAATGGTGGCGGCTTTTCACGGCAGCGACCTTGCATGCAGACGGACAGCACCTCCTGGCCAATGCAACTGTGGGTCTCCTGTTTCTGGGTCTGGCCATGGGTGCGTATGGATCTGGTTATGCGTTGCTGGCAGCATTTCTTGCTGGAGCGGGCGGCAACCTGGCGGGATTCCTGGTTTACAGCGACGCGCATCGCGGTTTGGGCGCATCAGGCATAGTCATGGGCGCGCTCGGCTTGATGGCGGTTCACTCGCTTTCGCTGCTTCGATCCGGTTTAAGCGCCAGGCGTTTTTTCTTTCGGGGGCTCATGGGCGCGTTGCTGCTGTTGGTGCTCTTTGGTTTGAACGCTTCCGCAAGAACCGACCTGATCGCGCATGTCGGCGGGTTTATATGGGGAAGTGTTTTGGGGATGCTTTTGACGCTCCTGCCGCTGCGCATGGCTCAAAGCGATTTGGGAAACCGCATCGCTGAGTTGATCTGTGGCGCGCTCGTGGCCGCGACCTGGTGGTTGGCGCTCCGGTGAGAACAAGGAAAACGCAGATCGGAAGATGGTCGGGGCGGTGAGATTTGAACTCACGACCTCTTGAACCCCATTCAAGCGCGCTACCAAGCTACGCTACGCCCCGAACCATACATCTGCAGATGCAAACGTGGAAGATATTACGTCAGTCAGCCTCCAATTCAACAAACTTTTACCCGGGCCTCTGCCGGCGCCCGTCACGAAGACCGACCACCTCTTAAGGAACCGGTAAAACCTTGAGGACCATCGCGGTGATGTCATCGGCCTGAGGAGCTTCGCGGGTAAAAGATCGTGTCGCCTGATACAATTCATCTACGATCTGCCCCGCACTGGCCAATCGGCGTCTTCGTACCACGTCCAACGCCCGTTCAGTCCCGAAAAGATCGCTATCGGAAGAGTAACATTCCTCGGTGCCGTCCGTAAGCATTAAAACCAAATCGCCGGTCTCCAACCCGATCTTCGGCGAGCTCGCGTATTGAGTGTCAGGCCGCATTCCCAGAGGAATCCCGGTCCGGGACAATGTATGCTTAATGGCGCCATCGGAGCCCAGGATGTATGCCGGAGGATGTCCTGCACTTGCATACGTGAGTGAGCGAGTCCGTGGATCCAGTCGAGCGAAAAACAGGGTGATGAAGCGCTCGTCGCCCACATCTTCGGCCAGAATACTGTTGGCCCGAGTCAGAATTTCTCCGACGTCCTCACGGCGACCTGCGAGCACTCGCAGATACGCTCGCGTCTCGGCCATTAGCAATGCCGGTCCCACCCCATGGCCCGTGACATCACCCAGAATTACTCCCAGGCAATCATGCAACATCGGAAGATAATCAAAGTAGTCGCCGCCGGTGGCCTCGGCGGGATAGGAGGCGCCGGCAATGTCAAAACCGGCGATATTTGGAGCAGCCTTTGGGAAAAGGCGCTGCTGAATTTCGCGGGCGACCCGGAATTGCTCCTGGTTTTCGCGCAACTCCTTCTCGGCCTTCTTGCGCTCGGTAATGTCCCGAATGAAGCCGACGAACCGGCGCTCTCCATTCAATTCCATATCACTGAAGCTGACTTCAATAGGAATCTCGATGCCATCCTTTCGCCGCCCCACGGTCTCTGTCGCACGCCAGTCCAGATGCTTTTCGCCCGTTTGGAGATAGCGTCGGATGCCTTCCAAATGGGCGCCGCGAAGCCTTTCCGGCTGCAAGATGGTGAGCCTCTGCCCGATGATCTCCTCCGGCGCATAGCCGAAAACCTCCTTTACCGCCGGGTTGGCAAAATGGATTTCGCTGTGAATATCCATCAAGATGACTGCATCCGGCGAGGTTTCCCAAAGCAGGCGATACCGCAATTCGCTTTCGAGCAGGGCGCGCTTTGCGGCTCGCTGACCGGCGCGATTGGCTGCTTCACGAAGCTCCCGCTCCACCGCCGGGGCCAGCCGATGCAGGTTCCCCTTCATCAAATAATCATGAGCGCCGGACTTCATGGCGGCCACCGCCACGTCTTCTCCAATCCCTCCTGAAACGATGATGAAAGGCAGATCGAGTCCGGTTCCCTGCAGCAGTTGGAGAGCGGCCGGTGCATTGAAATTCGGCAGATTGTAATCCGCAAGGATGATATCCCATTCCCTCTCCGCCAAAGCAGTTCGCATAGACTCTCCCGTCTCGACGCGCTCCATCGACACCTCGTAGCCCGCTTTGCGAAGCAGGCTGACCATGATTTGAGCATCGAACTCAGAATCCTCCACGATCAGGACGCGCAGGGAGTTCTTCATCATTTCCGCTCCAGCGCCGGTGGGCGACGCAGTGGGAGTTTCATTGCTGGCCAGCACCGTGTCAGCCTACCCGATTTCCCGTTTGTGGCGAGGAAATTTGAAATTGTTCATGCATCCGGTTGACTCGGCTGTCACCGAGCCTATCGGAGCGCGCTCCGGTTCCGCCGGCATTTGGCAAAAAGGTTTTGGCAAACGACCGCCGGTCCGGTAAGAACGGCACATGCGGCAACGGATTGCCTAAGCGAGCCCGTATGGAAGTTGAGGATAGTCGCTCTACCTGGTTCACGCCTTGGCGATTTGCGGGCCTATTAGGATTAATTCTTCTCTCTGCGTTTCCAAAGGTTTTGCTTGGCCTGGAATCGTTCTATTACCGCGACTATGGTGTGCTGGGCTATCCATTCGTCTTTTATCATCACGAAAGTTTCTGGGCTGGCGAGCTGCCGCTATGGAACCCGCTCAGCAACTGTGGTGCGCCCTTTCTGGCGCAATGGGGAACCATGGTCCTCTATCCATTTTCGCTCATTTATCTCCTCTTCCCGCTGCCCTGGTCGCTTGGTTATTTTTGCCTGGCGCACCTTTTTCTGGCTGGGATGGGAATGTATTCACTTGCCAGACGGTGGGTGGATGATTCTTTTGCAGGCTGCGTGGCGGGAGTTGCCTTTGTCATAAACGGAGCCACCTTCTCCAGCCTGCTCTGGCCGAACTATACCGTCGCGCTCGGCTGGATGCCCTGGGTGGTGCTTGCTGTCGAGAGCGCCTGGCAGAAGGGAGGTGTGCGCGTCATTCGCGCCGGAATTGTCTCCGCTTTCCAAATGTTATCTGGTGTTCCGGAGATCATCCTCCTCACCTGGCTTCTATTGGGCAGCCTCTGGGTCGTGCAGATTGTCCGTCATAAGGCGGATCGGTTCACATACGGGAGCCGCGTAGGCAGCGTGGTTTTGCTCACTGCCGCTCTTACGGCCGCCCAACTGCTGCCGTTTTTTGAACTCGTTGCCCACTCGCATCGAGACGCCGCTTTCACGAGCTCGAAGTGGCAGATGCCGCCCTGGGGTTGGGCGAACTTCTTGGTACCTTTGTTTCATGCATTCGAAACCCCGCAGGGAACTTTCTTTCAGCACGATCAGGCTTTCTTGAACTCCTACTATCTGGGAGCGCCCATTCTTGTTCTCGCCCTTTGGGGAGCGTGGCGCGTTAAGGAGTGGCGATTCCGAGTCCTGACAGTGCTTTTTTTTGTTAGTATAGTGTTGGCGCTCGGCGAAGCCGGGATTCTCTTTTCCTGGTTCAAGACCCTCGTGCCCATGGCCGCCATTGCCCGATACCCAGTCAAGTTTGTCTTTTTAACCACTTTCGTCACACCGTTGCTGGCTGCTGCCGCAATCCGATATTTCACCGTCCATTGCCATGATCGCGCAACGCGGCGCTCACTGGTTATCTTCGGGGCACTCGCCCTTCTTTTGATTGGATTGATTGCCGGGTTCGCCTGGCGTCATCCCTTTCCCTACGATCAGCCAAAGGTGACGCTACAGAACGGAATTGTGCGGGCGTTCTTCCTGGTTTTTGGTATCGGAGGACTGTTGGTCCTCTGTCGGATACCATTAAACGCCCCAAGGCTTGCAGCGCAGATAGGGCTGCTGGCGCTAATGGCTCTGGACATTCTCAGCCATACTCGCACTCAGAATCCATCCATCTCCACTTCAGTGTTTGCTCCCGGTCTGTGGCAGGCGCAGAGTGACCTCCCTCCACCGCAACCAGGTATTTCACGAGCGATGATCAGCCCCGAGGCCGAAGAGCGCTTGTTGCACAGCGTAATAACCGATCCCGTCCCCGAGCTTCTTGGAAAACGCCTGGCTTTGTGGTCCAATTTGAATTTGTTGGACGGTATTCCGAAAGTGGGCGGATCTTCGACCTTGCAGTTACGGCACCAGATGCAAGTGCAGCGCATCGTTGAGGCTAAAGCCAATTCTGCCACCGGCCTCATTGATTTTTTGGGAGTATCCCACGAGACAGCGCCGGGACAGGTGACCGAATGGACTCTTCGCACCAATTACTGCCCAATGCTTCAGGCCGGGCAGGAGCCCGTCTTCACGAGTGAGGCGAAGACGCTGGATGCAGTTCGGAATGGCAGGTTTGATCCGCGAACCGAGGTATACTTGCCGGAAGAGGCTCGGGCGGCTCTTTCGGTAACTGCGCAACAGGGCCAGACCGCGCTGCTTCGCGCGTTCTCACCACACAGAGTGGAATTCGAAACAGATTTTCCGGAGCCGGCACTCGTGACGTTTGCGCAATCGTTTTATCGTCCCTGGAAAGCGTATCTGGGCGATACCGCCGTCGAGGTTTGGCGCGCAAATCACGCGTTCCAGGCGATTCTCGTTCCCTCAGGCAACCAGCAAGTCCGACTCATTTATTGCGATGAGATGTTTTGGCTGGGAGCGACGCTCTCAGTTATGACCTGGTCATTCTGCATCGTCATCGGATGGATTCGGCGTGAAAAGCGAAAGCGAGATTGAAAAGAGAAATCCGGACTGCATGAATTTTCATGCAGCCCGGAATTTCTGAGGAACAGGAGGGTTCTTTAGAGCGTATGCCCGGCCACAGAACACGTCGGCTTGCTTTGGACCGCATTCAGCGCGTAGGTTCCGCTGGTAGGGCAAGCAGGCTTTTCACGGATGTATTTATCCGTGCCGAACAGATCGGTGTCACTCGGACTGTCGGTGCTCGTCTTTTTTTGCTCGAGGGCCCACGTTGCTTTCGCGCCTTCCATCTGCTTGAGATTCGCGATGCACGCATTTTTCTGGCTGGCTTCCCTTGCCTTGACGAAGTTCGGAATCGCAATCGCGGCCAGAATGCCAATAACGGCGACCACGATCATGATCTCCATCAGGGTGAAACCAGCGGAACGACTTGTCTTCATTAGGTGAGCCTCCACACCAACAATATAACCCCAGAAGACATGAAAAGATGGAGGAGTTCCTGTGCGGGCCTCCTGCCGGGTTCGCCCCCCCGCAATCAGACTGCTACCGAGTTTGCCCACTCCCGTTTACGGAGGCGGCCCTTCCGGGGATGGTAGGAGGGCT
>CAZCUL010000326.1:0-2573 GCA_964501475.1 uncultured Verrucomicrobiota bacterium
CCCTTCCGCGCAACCGCGTCGTTTATCACTGGTTCGATGTCTATGACCTGGAGGAGGAGCGGCTTTGAACCGGAAATGGCAGATGTAAGCGCGCCAGTTTATGGGTTACGCCACCTCGCCATGCAATGCAACGCGGAAAAGCGGTGTCTTTGGCGAAGCCTTACGGGACCAGGTTTGCTCCGATGATCGACAACTCTGACAGTCGGTCCACGTTCTCTTGTTTCGCAGCCCAGCAGATACTGCGCAAGACAAGGACCCGGAACAAGGGATCGTCGAAGGTCCAAACATAGTGTCCGGGGATGCAGGCGACGATGCGGCTCCGGTGGCGGTCGAGAGTCCAGAGTTGCGGGCGGGGAGCATTGTCTTCAACTGCGGTGCCGAGGATGTTCAGGCGAGAAGCATCGCCGCGCATGTTCCAATAGGTTTCGTCGGTGAAGTGGAGCGTGGGAAAGCCGCGCGTGACGGGATGGTCGAGCTGCACGAAGACGAGGTCGAAGTCGCCGTGCCGGAAACGTGAACCAAGGGTGAAGGCGAGCCCGATTCGTTCGGCGGCAGCGTCCGGCTCTTTGCCGCCATCGACCGCGTAGTGGATGTAAACGGCGGCGCCCCCGCGCCGGTGAAACGCATCCAGCGCCGCTGCCTTCTCTGTGTTCCAGCCTGGATTCGCATTGTAGAACACCGCCACGTCCGCATCGGTAAGTTGTTCCCCTGTGGGAAATCCCATGGATGTTTTCACGGTCACATTGTCTCCGAGCGCGAGCAGGCGCGACCAACGGTCGAGCCAGAGCGGGTAATCGTGTTCGTCCGGACCGTGGTCTTTCGCGCCGGCGCAGAGAAGGACCTTCAGCGGCGGCGGACTTTCCGGGGCGCGGGGCGTTCCGCCGAGCACTTCAATCACTTCAGCAAGTCGCCGCGGTGGCGGCGCCGGCGGGTCGGTGCGGGTGATGGGCGCGGGTGCGAGCGGACTCACGAGCAGGAACGCGAGCAGGTCCTCCAATTGTTCCGCACTCAGCACTTCGCCAAGACCAGCAGGCATGAGCGAAGTTTTCATCGGTTCGATGCCGGAGACTGTTGCGCGGGGCAAATCGAGCTGCGCGCCGGCGGGCAAGGCGAGCACGAGCCTGGCGGCGTCGAGCTTGCGCACCAGGCCTGCATGCTCGCCCCCGTCGGTGAGCTTCACCAGCGAGCCGGTCTGGTCGGGATTGATGGCGGCGGAGGGCTGGAGAATGTCCTGCACTACGGAGTCGCGGTCGCGGTAAATGAGGTTCGACAAGTCCGGACCGAACGCGATGCCCTCGCCGCGAATGGTGTGGCAGGTGGCGCAACCGCCATCGCTGAAAAATACGCGCCGGCCACGGAGCCAGTTTCCCTTCACGTCCGCGCGCATCGCCACGCCCGGCCGGGAGGAAGCTGTATTCGTTTCCGTCGCCCAAGGCACCCAAAGTCTCGTCGTGGAAAGGGAATGGCGAAGTGTCCCGTCGGTCAGAAAAAGCCCGTTACCGTTGGTCACGGAGCTCTTCAAGCCGGCGACAGTAACCGAGTGAAAGCGATCGGATGCGGAGCTATTGACGGGCACTTCGATTTCCGTCCCGTCATCCGCGCGAACGGAAAACTTCTTTGAAGCGAAGGGATCTCTGCCCGTGTCCCAGTCGAGTTTCGCGCCGGACTGGACGGCGGGCACGAATGGATTGGAAACGTCAATCAAGGCGCGGAGTGTGAATTCTGCGTCCGGAGCGGACACGGCCTTGAAGAATCTTTCATGCTCCGCAGAGCCCTTGGTGAGGGTCGCCGCGGCGGCGAGCGACGGATGCGGCAGAACAGAGCGCTGTTCTTGTCCGCTCGCCACCAGGTTGCCAACGATCCCATTTAACGTCACAAGAACGTCGATTTGCGGGTGCTGTGTGATGCCGCCCCGCTGCTTCCAGCCTTCCGGCCATGGAAGTGTGACGGCATAGTTGACAGACTCCGTTTGCTGCGGGACACGCAGGAGGATCGTCCGGCGGTCTTCGCTCAAGCTGAGCCCGAGCACATCAACCCAGCGACGCGGTGCCGCCATTTGGTCGCGCACGATTTGGTAGCCGGGCCGAATGATTTCGAAGCGGTCGCCGGCGCTTACGTGCTCGCCAGCTTCAATCTTCACCTGGTCCTTCGCGTTCGCCCAGTCGGCGGGGTCGAGTGCGCGGTCGAAGGCGATGCGGAATTCGTCCGGCGCCGCGGCCCAGGCGAGGACCGGCTGCGGCAAGTTACGTCCTTCATAGCGGATCTTGAAAACCCGGCCCTCGCCGGCGGGGCCGGTGCCCCAATCCGGCGGGCCGCTGTGACAGGCGACGACAAGGTGGCCCTCCGGACTCACACATGCGTCCACGGTCAGAAGGCTCAGGCAGGCGATGAGATGCGTTTGCGCAACGTAGCCGAGCGGCGTCCGGGCCAGCCTGGTTCGCCAGAGTTTGCCGCGCGATTCGCCGCAGACCAACGCGTCGCTCTGCCAATGCGGCGGGCCAAAATGAGGTCCCCCGTTCACCCCATTGTTGAAGACCAGGCCGACTGTGCTCTGGTGTTGCGGCCCGTAATCG
>CAZCUL010000327.1:0-6070 GCA_964501475.1 uncultured Verrucomicrobiota bacterium
ACCTTGTCCCGCCATTCGTGACTGAGAAAACGCAGCGCTGTTTCCACCGCTTCGGACACGTCCACATGGTCGAGTTGCTCGGTTTCCGGATGCGAAAACATGCGCAGATCAGAAACGATGTTTTTAACACGAGCAATGCCATCTTCAACGTCCTTGAGAACCTCCGCGTACTCTTCCCTGTCTGTGTCGGCGAGCAGTTTTCCCTTGTTGCGCAAGGTGTAAAGACCGGTCGTGGCGAAGTTCAGCGGATTGTTGATCTCGTGAATGATTCCGGCGCTCATCCGGCCCAATGAAGCAATCTTCTCCGTCTGCACAAGCTGGGTTTCGGTTTCCTTAAGTTGTTCAACCGTCAATTCCAGCAACTGGTTCTGTTTGGAAAGTTTGCGCTGGTACTGGAACGACTCCACCAGATTCTTCACCCGCACGTGAAGTTCGGTCAATGAAAACGGCTTTGGCAGAAAGTCGCTCGCGCCCGCCTGCAGAGCGGCCAGCTTGGTTTCCTCATCCGCCCGGGCAGTAAGCAGCACGATGGGAATACTCTGCGTCGAAGTCCTTTCCCGGATCTCGCGGCATGCCTGCAGGCCGTCCTTTTCCGGCATCATCATATCAAGCAAAATGATATCCGGCAGGAATTGGGCGGCCTTGTCCACCGCTTGCTGGCCATCGACCGCTTCAAGCACTTGATAATGCTGCGAAAGTTGAGATTTGAGAAAGCGCAACATGTCAGGCTCGTCATCGGCCACCAGCACTCTCGGTTGATTGCCGTTGCGTCCGGTCTCGACCGGGCGCAACGTATCCTGCAACGGCGTCATGGAGGGAAACAGTTCAGCGCGGCGATACAGGCTCGTCAGCCACTCCTCGGAACTGACTGTGCCGTCAACATTGCTCCCACCCGCTGGAAACTCGGCAACCATTGTCTCGGACGGCTCTCCCGCTTCCGCGGTTTCCTGGTAGGGCAATTCAATGCGGAACGTAGTGCCTTTGCCTTCCTCGCTTTCGACGCTGACCTTACCGCCCTGGACTTCGGCCAATTCCTTGACCAGCGCCAGGCCGATTCCCACGCCCTGGTATTTGCGGCGGGCTGAGTCGTCTGCCTGCCAGAACCGGTCGAATACATGCGGAAGATTCTTTGCGGAGATGCCCATGCCCGTGTCGGATACGGCGACAATCATTGTATCGTTCTGCCGGTCTGCCCGCAGTTCGACCCGACCGCCCGCGGGCGTGAATTTGAGGGCGTTGAAGACCAGGTTGAGGAGAATCTTTTCGAGCTTGTCACGATCCGTCATCACCCGTCCCAGAACAGCATCAACGCGCGTCTCGATTCGGATGCGCTTGTCATCAGCCATTTGCCTGGCGGAGCTGGCGATGCCTTTGATGAATTCGGGTAACTCGACCGACTCGCGTTTCACGACCATGCGCCCAGACTCCAGTCGGACCAGGTCAAGCAGGTCGTTGATGAGCTTGAGCAGGCGCATGCCGTTGGAGTGCATGGTCACGAGCAATTCGCGCGTTTCCTGGTCGAAAGCATGGCTGAACCGGTGCCTTATGGTTTCGAGCGGCGCGAGCAGAAGCGTCAGCGGCGTCCGCAGTTCGTGGCTGATGTTTGCGAAGAAGCGGCTTTTGGCCTGGTCGAGTTCAAGGAGCTTCTGGTTGGTTTCCTCGAGCTGCTGCTTGTTTTGGTCCAGTTCGTAGCGCAGCGCGAATTCACGGAAACGCATCTTGCTATGGAAGTAGCGGCCCGTGACAACGATGATTCCGGTGAGAACCAAAAAATAGATGTTGTTGAAAAATACTCCAGGCTCCCGGATGGGGCCGTGCATCAGCGAGGCTGCCGCATACATCAGGATAACGAGTGTGACGGCAATAAAGCTCTCCCGAAAAGTCCAGTGCATCACGAAGGCCACCACCAGAAGAACCAGATTCAACCCCGCATAGTACGGTGAGATCGCTCCTTCGCTCTTGTAGATCATGATGGAGAGAAAGGATGAGGGCAACATGGCCAGCGCCACCCCGAGAAACCGGTAGAACCGTTCGGCAAACGGTGTCAGCAGCAACAAAACAAACCCCCCGATCAATACCGAGGACAGCAACCGAAGCTGCAGGAAGGGAACGACTTTCTCGGGATAAACGAAGAAGTCCAGGACGGTCCCCGCCGGCATCAAAGCCATCCCCAGAAAGCAGGCGACCTTGAAATTGTAAATCGTCGCCTTCCGGTCGTATGCCTGGAACGCTCGTAGAATCTCTGGCGAGGGCTTGTCCATCGCTAATCTTCCGGCTTTCGCAGTTCCATAAAGACATTCACCGCAGTGCCGTCACTCTTGATCACCCTGTCCTCGACTCGCACCTGTTCGGGCGCCAAAGCAGCCACTTGTCTTCCGCTGCGATAAATCAGGTTCCAATCGAGGATGTATTCAAGCTTATTCCGAAAAGCTCTGCTGGCATCCACGTTTGTGACCACAAGCAGCCCCCCCGGAGCCAGCCAATTGTAGAAGACAGCGACCAGTTGCCGGCAGACCCGATCAGTCAGATAATCGAAGAGGCCTGCGCAATAAATCACGTCAAATTTCCGGGCCGAGCTGGTCGTTTTGCCGGCTTCCTTCAGGATATGCTGCACAGCTTTTTTTTGGATCTGGATCTCCGTCTTGCGAGCATGTCGTTTCTTCAAATCCCCCAAGACACTGCTCACGTGCTGAACGGTTTCGTCGTTGAAATCCAGCAGAGTAAACCTGGCGTGGTCGCTCAATGGGCTTTCCTTCAGGAAGGCTTGAATCTCGCCGGCAGGACCGCAGCCCAGATCGCAAATGACCGCATCACGTCCCGCGCGGGTTGTTCGTGCCGTTTCGCTCACGAGCATGTTGGCGAGATACGTAATACGGTTGCGATGGGCGCGCGCCGGCAATTGGTTGAGAAACCAGGCATTGATCACCTTCGCGAAGAGCGAGCTGCCTTCAAAAGGTTCGCGCATGATCATGTTCACCATCTCGTAATCCCCCGCATAGCCCAGCGGCTTCTGGAAGGTCCGGTAGGCAAACGGGGAGCAAAGCAACAGGGGATGCAACTGTCGCCGGGCGAAATTGATGTGCAAAGGCCGCTGATCAGCTTCCACCGACGCGGCGATTGCCTCGAAGCGGTCACCGAGCGAATCAATCGCGTCGAGCGCGGGCTCGTGCAGTTTCTCCAAAGCAACTGTTTCCAGTTTGACACGCTCGCTATTCGGGGAGGAGCGCGCAATCAATTCACCGTGCTCCAGCCAGAGCCGCAGGTCGGTCAGCAAGGAATGCAGGTCGGCGACCACGACTTTAAAATCGGGCAGGACCTTGTATCTCCTCTGCCATTGCTCGACGAAACCTTCGAAACCGTCGTCCCATCTTTCGTGCGGCAAAGCCACGGAATCCGCCCCCAAATCGATCCAGGTGTCGTCCAGGGTGGCTTCGCACACCAACATGGTGCCGGTGTTGACGACATTGCTAATGACGGCGCGGCCGGAGTAAACTGCGCGGTCCCGAATGATGATTCTAAAGCTGCTTAGAACCTCGGATGTCCGGAGAATCACCCCCGGAGCATACACCTCAAAGGCGACATGATGGGGGCTGAGACGGAGAATAGACGCCTGAAGATCCAATCCATGATTGCTCTGGCAGGTGACCAACCCATCATCCATACCGGCGAGCACGGGGCTGATTTGTTTATCCATGATCCGGACCGATTGCTCCGCAGATTCCGTGCCTATGACAGCAACTGGGTTCTTCCGAGGGTGTGAGCCGACTCAACAGTTCTCGATGTCGAACCACGATGGCGAGCCAAGCGAGCTTTGTGGCGTCGTCGGCTACAGCCAGGAATCCCACACAACCTTATGCGGACGCCAATCGATAGTGCTCTGGTGGAGGTATGATGATGAGTGATTGTTCAATTTCCGCCACTCGCCGCAAACCAGCATGAACCAGTGCGGTTCCAACACAAACTCGTTGGCGCCGCCGGACAATAGTGTCGATGAGCAGGACTTGGTCTTCACGAACAACGGGACTTTCGAATTTGGAGTTGACTCTCACCATCCGCGGCCGGCCCCGCAGGCCCTGGTGCCAGCCCCAAAGAGCGATGGCTTGCCCAGCGGCCTCTATCAGCAAACTACCCGGAAAAATCGGATCGGAAGGAAAATGCAGCGGGAATACCCAATGCCTCAGAAGATCCAATTCACACATTATCCGCTCTTCCCCAATTTCCAACACACGATCAATCTGGAGCATCTCTCCAACCGGCAAAAAAGTAGCACCGAAATCGCCACGGTCGTAGAGGGTGGAAGTAGCAAATTCAGAAACAACGTTATCCATAACTCAAACCCCAAAGGGTTCACTCGATCCTTCTTCACGGAATACGGCATACTTTCCGCCGCACGTGACCCCTCGGCAAGAGAAAAATAGGATCGAGCAAAAAGGGCTGAAAAGTGACCTCAGGCACCGCTCTTGCTTCCGCGCTGTTTTCGGTTAGAACGGGTCCGTATTTGCAATAGCAGGGCCGACTCTGGTAGAGCAGACCTTACAACACTCGAATGAAAAACCCCCCGTCGCGCGGTAGTTTGCGCGTAATCTTCTCTCCTTGGCAGTCCTGCCAGGTCTCCCACTCTCTTATCGCAAGCCTGCTTGTCGCCCTCTCGATCTTTCCAGGGCGCGCGGAGGGATTCAGAAACCCGCCACCAGGGTCGTTCAACCTGGGTCGTGCCGGAGGCCGGATTGCCCACATCGACGACTCGTCCGCCGTCCATCAGAACCCGGCAAATCTCATCGATCTTCAGCATCCAGAAGTTCAGTTAACTCCTAGTATCGTCTTCATCAAAGTGGATTACGACGCCGATCTCGGGGGCGATGTTCAAACCACGGACCCCTGGAAGCTTCTTCCCAACTTCTTTGCCACGTATCCGATCAAGAACGACAAGCTGGTGGCAGGCTTGGGTCTCACGGTCCCTTACGGTTTGTCGCACGAATGGGAGACCCCTGGGACCAGCCCCATTCTCTTTACCGCGCCATACTTTACCGAGTTGAAGACGATCAACGTCAATCCCACCCTGGCGCTCCGCGTTCATCCGCGTGTCACCGTGGGAGCGGGCCTTGATGTCATGTGGTCCGAGATTCGGTTCCGGCAGTTTTTGACCCCTTTCTTTCCCACTTTTCTGGCGGAAGCGCGCGGCGATGGTTTCGGCGTGGGGGGGAATGCCGGGGTTACGTGGCAGATGACCGACCGGCAACGTCTGGCGTTGACCTACCGTTCTGCCATGAACGTCGATTATGACGGCGATTTTGATCTTCACGACACCCCGGGTATTGGCGACTTCACCACCAGTTTTGAAACCCAGGTGAAGTTCCCGAATATTGTGGCGCTGGGATACGGCATCCAACTGACTGACACCGTGCGTCTCGAAGCCGACGTCGAATGGATCCAGTTTTCCCGATTCCAGGAATTGCCGATCAAGGTCGGCGCCAACCCGGCCGTGCCGTCAATGGATATTCCCGAAGATTGGCGGGACACCTTCACTATCGGGATTGGCGGCGACTGGCGCTTCGCTCCCAACTGGGTTCTTCGGGGTGGATATCAATTCTACCAAACGCCGGTTCCGGACAAGACTTTCTCCCCTACCATTCCCGATGCTAACCAGCACGTCTTCACCGTCGGCCTCGGCTATCGCTACAAACGCCATTCCGCCGAGATTGCGTATGGCGCCGACTTTTACGAACGGCGGAATATTGACAGTTCCTACGATCCGTCCTTCAACGGGCGGTATGACATCACCGTTCATCTCTTCTCGATGGCCTACCGGCTGACCTTCTAATTCCCCGGCGGTTCACAGCGTGCCTGAAAGGCCTTGGAGAGAACGCCGGGATCTCAGTTTCTGGCATGGCTGACCAAGTCCATGACCTGCTGACCGGATTGCGGGTCTGCGAGCCCCGGTCCCGAATGGAGCGCGGGTCTGTGACCCGCAGCAGCTTGGCAACGACTAAAGCGGGGGGAATCATCAAGCGCATCCTTTGCATTCCCACGTTGCTGCGGCTCGCAGAGCCGCGCTCCATTCGGGTCTCGC
>CAZCUL010000328.1:0-3222 GCA_964501475.1 uncultured Verrucomicrobiota bacterium
GACGGCGACGCGCGCGGCGGGGCAGCGTTAAGTCTCAAGAGCGTGACCCACAAGCCCATCAAGTTTGTCGGATTGGGCGAGAAGCTCGAGGACCTGGAGCCGCTCCACCCGGAACGATTGGCCTCACGAATTCTGGGAATGGGCGACGTCGTCAGCCTGGTCGAAAGAGCCGCCGAAACGGTCAGTGAAGATGAGGTCAAGCGGCTCGAGGAGAAAATGCGCAAGGGGCGGTTCAATCTCGAGGATTTTCTGGAACAGTTGCGCCAAATGAAAAAACTTGGGCCGCTCGAGACCGTTGTGGGTCTTCTTCCAGGCGGTGCCGAAGCTTTGAAGAACGCGGACATGCAAAAGCAGGAACGGGAATTTCGGCGCATGGAAGGGATGATTTGCGCGATGACGACCGCAGAACGGCGCAACCCGCATATTCTTAACGCCCGACGCCGCGTCCGGATTGCCAAAGGCAGCGGGGTGACTGTGGCCGAGTTGAACACGCTGCTGAACCGGTTTAATCAGATGCAGCAGATGATGAAAAAGTTCGGCAAGTTCCAGCGGATGATGAGTAAGATGGGCGCTGGGAACTCAATGCTCATGCGCCCCCAATAAGGCGGGATGCGGTCCGATCAGTCCCAGAGCAGATAGGTAGTCAAGGGCGCCGACACATTGATTTCGTGCTTCAAACAATAAGCCGCATTGGCCACATACTTCTCAGCCCAATGCTTCAATTCCAGACGCTCCTGGTCGCTCAAGGACCGAACAACTTTGGCGGGTGTGCCCATGACAACTGAACCATCCGGAATCACGGTGCCGGGCGTGACCAAAGCCTTCGCGCCAATCAGACATTCCTTTCCGACAACGGATCCGTCCAGGATGACCGAGCCCATTCCCACCAGGCAGCCATCGCCGACCGTGCAGGCATGCACAATGGCCGAATGGCCAATGGTGACGTAGTTGCCAACAATACACGGATACTCGTCGGCAAGGTGCAACACGGCGTTATCCTGAACGTTGGTATGATGGCCCACGACAATGCGATTAATATCACCGCGCACCACCGCGTTGTACCAAACACTGGAATAATCTCCCAAAGTGACATCTCCCAGAACGACTGCGCCTCGGGCAAGGTAAACGTCCTTCCCCAAAGTGGGTCTCTTCCGCAGAAACGTATCCAACTGGCTTTCCAATTTTCCCATTCGCTCTCCCGGTACTTGATATTAGGCCTCTATTCAAATGAAATCCGTGTCCAGCCAATCGTCCCATCGTCGGGGCCTGGAGCCGCCAGCCGCCGGCGCCTCGCCTCGATCAAGGGAGGCCAAGGCCGGAAGCGGGACGATGAGTTTGTCTTTTGCTGTCTGAGACGCTATGAGTAACTTTCGTCAGTGATGAACAAAGCCAGTCACAAATCCGTTGAAGCTTCCCGGCGCCGGCGCCGGCTGCCGCGGTCCTTCAAGGAGCTGACGCCCAGCAACCATTTTAATCCGCGCACTTTTTTCTACGAGATGATCTGGAAGACGCTGCTTACCCCCCGCACCGGTCAGCATCGTCGCCCGGAATTCCCGAAGTTGACGCAGGGCCACATGGCCCTCACCTGGATTGGCCATGCCTCGTTTTTGATTCAATTCAACGATCTGAATGTGCTGATCGATCCCAATTTTGCCAATTGGCTCTTTCTCCTCAAACGGATCAAACGGGCCGGACTTCGCATTGCGGATCTGCCCCCGATCGATCTGGTTTTGTTGACGCATGCGCATTTCGATCATTTTCACAAACCGACTCTGCGGAGGCTGCCGGCACCGAAAATCGGCGTCATGCCCTGGGGTGTGGGGGATTTGGCGCGGGGACTCGGTTTTGACCGGGTCATTGAACTGCAGACGTGGGAAAGCTTTCAGCACGGTGATTGGAAAGTGACCTTGACGCCATGTAAACATTGGGGTGCGCGCACCATTCACGATGAGCATCGGGGCTATGGCGGGTTCATCCTCGAACATCAAGGGCGGCGGGTTTATCACGCCGGGGATAGCGCTTATTTCGAAGGGTTTAAGGAAATCGGGCAGCGATGCCCCCCCGAGATCGCCCTCTTGCCTATCGGGGCCTATTATCCCGATTCGTTCCGGAACGTTCATATGGGGCCGGACGAAGCGGTTAAAGTATTTCAGGACATCAAGGCGAAATGGTTTATCCCCATGCACTTTGGCAGTTTCAAGTTGTCCTTCGAGAACCTTGAGGAACCACCGCGCTGGCTTCAGGAAATCGCCCACCGCGACGGCCTCAGTAAGCAGGTCAAGATTCTCGATGAAGGCGTTCCCCACGTTTTCTGAGTAATGGAAATCAGAGTCCGAACCGCCGGCAAATGGGTGGCACTGTCTCACGCAGTTTCCGGCTACAAAGGTGCCCAAAGAATGAGCATCGCTGGTGAACGGGCCTCTTGAAGGGACTTTGACGGCGTGCCTGACTATAGGTCCCCGAGCAGGGCGAGGAATAACCCAACTCATTTGGAGCCAGTGTACAAAGGGTTGACCACGCTGCTTGAGAAACCAACGCAGGTGGGGAGAACGACCCAGGGATTGCAAGGTTTTGGTTCGAAGTTTGCTTCCGAACGAAGCTCTATGAGCCAGCACATTTTGGTTGTCGATGATGAAGCTCAAATCCGCGAGCTGCTTGCTATTTATCTGGCCAAACAGCGCTATCGCGTCTCGACAGCAGCGAGTTCGGCCGAGACTACGCACGTCTTAGCGGCCGGCCCGGTGGATTTGGTGGTTCTGGATATCGGCTTGAATGACGAGGACGGCCTCAAGCTCCTCGCCAGGATCAAGAACGAGTATCCCAGTGTCAAAGTCGTCATGCTGACGGGAATGGGGTTTGTCGAGGACCTCCTGGAAGAAGCCCATGAGAAAGGAGCCGACGGCTACGTGAGCAAGGTCCTTCCCCTGGACGAACTTCTTCTCGCCATCCAACGCACTCTCGAGTCCGAAGCTCCACCGGTCCGGAATTGATGCATTCCGACCGGCCTTTCCCGCCTCTTTCCTAGCTTACCGGCTCTTCCGTCTCCAGGAAGCCCTGCAACTGACGAATTCGCGTCGGATGACGCATCTTGCGCAAGGCTTTGGCCTCAATCTGCCGAATCCGCTCGCGGGTTACTTTGAACTGCTTGCCCACTTCCTCGAGCGTGCGCGAATAGCCGTCCCCCAACCCGAAGCGCAACTCGAGCACTTTGCGTTCGCGCTC
>CAZCUL010000329.1:0-2598 GCA_964501475.1 uncultured Verrucomicrobiota bacterium
GCGCGATGCCCGGACCGTGGAAGCGGACCTCAAGTCGCGAGCGCGAGGCGATTCAGCGCTTCTTCCCGTTCCAGCAGCGTCGGGTGGGAATAATAAAACCCGCTGTAAAGCGGGTGCGGGGTGAGGTTGCTCAAGTTCTTCTCGTTTAATTTCCTCAAGGCGCCTTTCAGAGGAGTCGTCTCCCGCATGGCGCCCGCCGCGAAAGCATCCGCCTGGTATTCGTAACGGCGCGACCAGAGATGGATGAGAGGTGAAAGCCAGAAAGTGAACAGGCCGCTCAACAGACTGAAGAGCAACAAGGCCGCCACGATGTTCCCCGGTGCGAATCCGAAGGCCTCATAGAACCAACTCTGCTTCGCCAGGAGGGAGAGCAGATAAAATCCAGCCCACATCATGACCGCGGAAAAGAGCATCAACTTTGGGATGTGCTTTCGCTTATAATGCCCGATCTCATGCGCCAGCACCGCCTCCACTTCCGGCTCGCTCAGTTGCCCCAGCAAAGTATCGAAGAGCACGATTTTGCGGAAGCGGCCGAACCCGGTGAAGAAGGCGTTGGAATGACGGGAGCGCTTGCTGCCGTCCATGACCTGGATGCCGCGCGTTTGAAAACCGGTTCGCCCGGCCAACTTCAACAAGCGCTCGCGCAGGGTTCCTTCCGGCAGCGGAGTGAACTTGTTAAACAGCGGCAGGATCAGAATCGGCGCGAGCACGGCCATCAAGAGCTGAAAGCCGAGGACGACAGCCCAGGCCCAGAGCCACCACCATTCGCCGGTCCACTCCACCAGTTTTAAAACCAGGACAAGCAGCGGATATCCGAGAATCGCCGCCAGGAGCAGTCCTTTGAGCCGGTCGGCCCACCAGAGGCGCGCAGTGGTGGTGTTGAATCCAAAACGTTCCTCGAGTTGAAATTGCGCATACCAATCGAAAGGAAGACCCGGCAATGCCAGCGCCAGACCGGCGCCAAAGAGGAATCCCGCCATGGCCCAGGCCGACGTGCCCCACGATTCCCGAGCCAGATCAAAAGCCCACGGCAACACGCCGCTGAAAAGCACGACGACCAGCAGGATGGCCTGATAGCCGAGCTCGATTGCGTTCAGCCTCTGTTTGGCCAAAGTATATTGGACCGAGCGCCCGTAGGTGTCCGCGTCCACCACTTCGCGAAACGGCTCCGGCACGGTTTGCGCATGAGCCAGGACATGACGGCGGTTGAGCTGATTCAACCAAAGTTGAACCGCCCACTTGGCCGCGATAAACGCCAGAATAATCGCTCCTGCCAAAGTCATCGAGGTCCATCTTAGTGTGGTGTCTCCGAAATGCCTATGCATTCGTTGCGCCGCTTTTGGATTCTGGCGAGGCCCGACGAGCATCCCGCAGCGGACTCTGAGCGAAGAGCAAACTAAGTCCAGAACCCAAATACGGGGCAACCCTCCGGCTGATGGGAGAGGCTTTGACCGGCAGCCTGAAATTCAAAGAGCCAAGATTTCCGTTGGCTTTTTGCGCACAAACCGTTCAATAGACCCATCGCATGAGCGACGGGCGAATTTCCGATTTTCTCAAACAACACTTTCGCCATTTCAATGCTGCCACGCTGATCGATGCGGCTGACGCGTACCGGCATCATCTGGAAGGCGGCGGGCGAATGTTCGTTGCCATGGCCGGCGCCATGAGCACCGCGGAGCTCGGCGTGTCGCTCGCCCGGATGATTCGCGAGGACAAAGTCCACGCCATCAGTTGCACCGGCGCCAATCTCGAAGAGGACCTGTTCAATCTGGTGGCGCACAACGATTACAAGCGCATCTCGAATTACCAGGACCTGACACCGGCCGACGAAAAGGCGCTTTTGGATCAGCAGGCCAACCGGGTCACGGACACCTGCATCCCCGAGATGCAGGCCATGCGGCGCGTTGAAACGGTCCTGGCGGCGGAGTGGCAGGCGGCGGATCGGGAGAAGCGCCGCCTCTTTCCGCATGAATTCTTTTACAAAGTCCTTCGCGATGAAACGCTGCAAACGCATTACCAGATCGATCCAGGCAGCAGTTGGCTCTACGAGGCCATGAAGAAGGATTTGCCGATGGTGGTTCCCGGCTGGGAAGACAGCACCCTGGGCAACATCTACGCCGTCCATTGCATGAACGGCGCCATTCAAAACGTTCACACTGTCCGTTCCGGCATCGAGTACATGACTTCGCTGGCCGGCTGGTACACCACGACATCCCCCCGGCATTCAATCGGTTTTTTCCAGATCGGCGGGGGGATCGCGGGTGACTTTCCGATCTGCGTGGTGCCGATGTTGCGGCAGGATTTGAAGCGCAAGGAGCTGCCGCTCTGGGGTTACTTTTGCCAGATCAGCGATTCAACCACCAGTTACGGCTCCTACTCGGGCGCGGTTCCGAACGAGAAAATCTCCTGGGGCAAACTGAGCGCGGATACTCCCCGTTTCATGATCGAATCGGACGCCACCATTGTCGCGCCGCTGGTTTTTGCGATTGTTCTGGAGCTGTGACCATTCCGCAATAGCAGGGCGAGTCTGTCCCGGCCGGCCGCCATAATTGAGAGTAAGAGTTTTGGTTATTACGTGGCAGAAACTGTTGCTGGCTG
>CAZCUL010000330.1:0-4405 GCA_964501475.1 uncultured Verrucomicrobiota bacterium
CGGTCAGTATGCCAGCTTTCGCCCCACGTATCCGCCGGCCTTGTTCGACTTTCTGGCTTCCATCGTTCCGCCCGACGTCCTGGTGTGGGATTGCGCAGCCGGTAATGGTCAGGCGACGCTTGATCTGGCTGAGCGCTTCACACGAGTGATCGCCACGGATGCGAGCCGTCAGCAACTGGCTGCGGCAAGGCCGCATCCGCGCATCGAATATCGTGTAGCGCCAGCCGAGGATAGTGGGTTGCCGGACCGCTCAGTGGGGCTGATCACAGTGGCCCAGGCGCTGCATTGGTTCGACCTGGGACGCTTTTACGCGGAGGTCACACGGGTCTTGCAGCCCGGCGGCGTTCTGGCGGTATGGGCCTACGGCATGAATGTGGTGGAGGGTAAGGCGATCGACCGATTGGTGCGGGAGTTTTATGCCGAAACGGTAGGACCTTACTGGCCCCCGGAACGCCGCCTGGTCGAGGAAGGTTATCGAACCATTCCGTTTCCCTTTGCTGAAATTGCAGCGCCCCCGTTTCGCTTCGAAGGGCATTGGACCTTGGATCGATTGCTTGGTTATGTCAGCACCTGGTCGGCGACGAACCGTTTTATCCTGGCCCGGGGAACCAATCCGGTGGCGCCTTTCGCGGCCAAACTGAGTCGTCTCTGGGGGCCTGCGGATCGAACGCGGTTGGTTGTGTGGCCCATATCCGTTCGAGTCGGCCGCGTGGCCGAAGGACTCCGCTAAGCCATCTCGTGAAAACCCCTTGTGACTGTTAAACTGCCAGCCTACTCTGCAACTGGTTCCCATGAGATCATTTGGCGTTTTCCTGATCGTCGCCCATGACAACGGTTCCCCCTTTTGATAAACCGATACCATGAAATGCGTCGGAATCGTCCTCATCGCGATCTTCGGGCCGCTGGGTCTCCATGCCCAGTCACCGAATCCGCATATACCCGTTGATTGGCGCGCCGGTGCTGCGTCCGTCGTCATTACACCGGACACGAATATGTGGATGGCCGGTTACGCTGCGCGGAACAAGCCTTCCGAAGGCAAGGCCCAGGACCTCTTCGCCAAGGCGCTCGCCTTGGAGGATAAGGATGGCGCGAGATTTGTGATCGTAACAATGGATCTCATCGGCGTGCCACGGTCGTTGCGGAACAATCTGGAAAGACGCGCCGCACTCGCCCACCAACTCCGTCCCGAGCAGCTTTTGCTCAACGCGTCCCATACGCATTGCGGACCGGAATTCCGAAGCGGACGCACGCCGGCGGACGACGGCGAATTCAAGCCATCCGCGCTCGCAGAGCGCTATGGTGCGCAGCTTGAAGAGAAGGTCTTCCGACTGATCGGCGAAGCGTTAAGCAACCTTGCCCCAGCCAGGCTGAGCTATTGCCACGCGCGATGCGGTTTTGCCATGAACCGCCGCTTGCCCGGCAATGGCACCTTCCGCAACAGCCCTTACGCCGACGGTCCGGTGGATCACGATGTGCCGGTGCTGAAGGTCGAAAGCGTGGATGGCAAGGAACTCAGGGCGGTTTTATTCGGCTACGCTTGTCACAATACAACTCTGAGTTTCTATCAGTGGTGCGGGGATTATGCCGGATTTGCGCAGGAATACCTGCAGGCCGCGCATCCGGGCATGGAAGCGATGTTCCTGACGGGTTGCGGTGGCGATCAAAATCCTTATCCGCGCGGCACGCTCGAATTGGCGCAGCAGCACGGACGCACTCTCGCCACGGCCGTGGAAGCCGCATTGATCGCAAACGCCAAAACAGTCAGCGGACCTTTGCGCGCGGCTTATGCGGAAATCGACCTGCCTTACGCGGCAGCGCCCTCGCGGCAGGAGTTCGAACGACGCCTGAAATCGAAGGACAGTGATGAGGCTCGACACGCGAAGCGGATGCTCGACCGGCTGGAGGCGCAAGGCGGGCTGCCCGAGGCGTATTCCTATCCGATCCAAATCGTTCACTTCGGGGAAGGGTTGATTCTGATCGCACTGGGCGGCGAAGTGGTTGTGGATTACCCGCTCCGTTTGAAGAAGGAGCTGGCGGGCGCAGCCGTCTGGATTTCCGGGTATTGCAATGACGTGATGGCCTACATCCCCAGCGAGCGCGTGCTTCACGAAGGCGGTTATGAGGGAGGTGGTGCCATGCGGTTCAGTGCGACACATCCCGGTCCATGGGCGCGAGGCATCGAGGAGCGCATTGTGGCCAAAGTGCACGAATTAAATCGGAGGCTGGCACAAAGTCGCGGCGCTTCCGCCACTGTTTCGCGGGCCGGCGGACCAGTGCCGTTGATTGTGACGCCCCGCCGAAACCACCTGCGGAGCGGTTCGGAACCGGAATGGGACGAATTTGGGGGCGAGAAAGAGTTGCCACGCCGCCTCGACTTACACTTTTCCGCTCAACCAAACACAAGCGAGGCGACTTTGTTTATCTGGCAAGACGATGTGAAGAAGGAATGGATGGTTGAGTTGAACGGCACCAGGATTGGCCAGCTATTTCTCATGGAGGCCCCTGTTGTCCATACCATCGCCATCGCCAAAGGCATGCTTGGCGAAGGAACCAACACCCTCTCGATCCTGCCACCGCGCGATAACGACGACATTTTCGTCGGTCCTGTCCACCTCGATTCGCGTCCTCCAAATCATGCGGTATCAGAAGCCGAGCTGCTTGTGCGAGTCCTTGACCGCACGACCCGACAACCATTGCCGTCCCGACTTACGATTGTTGATCAAAGCGGAGCGTTGGTTCCGCTCCGGAGCACGAATCAGCTTTTGGCAGTGCGTCCCGGTGTGACCTACACCGCGAGTGGTGAAGCCGCCCTCAGGATTCCGGCTGGGAACTACACTGTTTACGCCACGCGTGGTTTTGAATATGGCTGCGCCACCGGCCAGGTCGCCCTGGCGCGAGGGGGAGCGGAATCGTTGGACCTGCTGCTCGCGCGCGAGGTGGATACGGCCGGATGGATAAGTTGCGACACGCACACTCACACATTTACGTTCAGTCGCCATGGGGATGCGACGCTCCAGGAAAGAGTGATCGCTCTGGCAGGCGAAGGCATAGAGCTGCCCATCGCCACGGATCATAATATTCTGACCGATTACGCCGAGGCAGCAGCGGCCACGGGCGTCGAGCGCCACCTCACGCCAGTGATCGGCGTGGAAGTGACTACTCGCCAGGCGCATTTTAATGTTTTTCCCGTGCTGGCCGGCAGCAGAGTCCCGGATTTTCGCATTAATGACTGGCCCACACTCTTGCGGTCGATTCGGGAGACCCCGGGAGCTGAAGTGGTCATCCTCAATCATCCCCATAACATCCACAACGAATTCCGGCCTTTCGCGCGCACCAATTTCAACCCCGTCACCGCTCAGAGTCTGCAATTCCTGCACTTCGATTTCGACGGCATCGAATTGCTCAATTCCAGCGCGCAGCAATCCGAAATGATGCTCGTTTATCGCGATTGGTTTGCTCTGCTCAACGCCGGACATCGCATCGTCGGTGTCGGCTCCAGCGACAGCCACGACGTGAGCCGTTACATCGTGGGGCAAGGCCGCACCTACATCCGCGTGGCGGACGACGATCCCGGGAACATCGACGTTGCTGCTGCATGCCGCGCGCTGCGTGGCGGCCGCGCCCTCGTCAGCATGGGACTCCTGACTACCTTAACCGTGGACCGGCAATTCGAGGTTGGCGACCTGGCGACAAATCTCAATGGCTGGCTTGACGTAGAAGTGCGGGTTCTCAGTCCCTCCTGGACCAAAGTTGATACTGTGACGCTTTTTGCGAATGGCACTCCGATTCGCCAACAAAAGCAGGAACCCGCTTTAAGCTCAAAGGTGGTCGCTCAATGGCGGCTGCCCAAACCAGGGCACGACGTTTGGCTCGTTGCCATGGCCACCGGGCCAGGCGTCGATGCGCCTTACTGGAAAGTGCCGCGCCCGTACCAGCCGCGCTCGACGACCTGGAAGGCAGATGTTGCCGGTTCGACCAATCCCGTATGGATTGACGCGGATGGCGACGGCGCCTTCAGTTGTTCACGGGAATACGCCGAGCGCCTGGTGAACCGCTCGGGAACCAACCCAACCCAACTTCTCCCCGTGCTCGCGGGTTATGACCAGTCGGTAGCCGCCCATGCCGCCAGTTTATGCCACAAAGCGGGTGAAAATCTTCGCTCAGACAGCTTCTCGGCCGCTCTCGATCTGGCGGCACCTGCTGTCCAGGAAGGCTTCAGGCATTTCCTCGCAACCATGCCTCTTCCGTAAGGCCCGTAAGGCGCCGCACTCTGAAAGATACTGGCGATAAAGCGACTCCATGGGAGTTGCCACTTGAAACCGGCGCTTCGACCAGCATACTTTCCGGCGCATGGAACTGGTGTTGGCGATGGCGCAGCCAGAGGCGTGGAAAATCGCACTGGTCC
>CAZCUL010000331.1:0-3038 GCA_964501475.1 uncultured Verrucomicrobiota bacterium
AGCTTCTGAACGAGAACCCCGCCTGGGTTCCCGCCCTGGCCGAGCAGGCAAAATCGCTCCGCTCCGACTCCGCGCAGGGCAACGCCTCTTGAGCGCGCGAGCCACGATCCTGCCTGAGCCGCGCTTCCTCGAGTTGAGGGAGGCGCTTCAGGAACGGCTTTTTTCTGTGGCGCGCGGCGTCTTGCCGGAGAATTTCGCCTCTCTGTTGGATCCACTCATGCGGGAAATTCTCTGCCAAAGCTTTGCCGAGGCCGGAGCCGACGAGGGCACCGTGTGGCTGGTGGATTCTGAGGAGAAATGTCTTGTCCCCGCTTACAACAGCGGTCCCGATGCGGCGCGCTTCGTCGGACAATTCCGGCTGGCGCTCACGGAGGGGCTGATTTCGATGGTTTTCGCAAACGAACAGCCTTTCGTGGAGAACGAGGCTTTTGAAAACACTCGGCAGGATAAACGGCTGGATAACATGCTCGGGGTTCGAACACTCGGGCTGATCGCGGTGCCGTTTTACTTTCTGAAAAGCTGCCGCGGGGTTGTGTCTTGCGTGCAATTAGCCCGCGGCAATGGTCCGTCCTCGGCAAAGAGCCCGTTTGAACCCGGGCACCTTGCCGCAGTGCAGCGCGGTGCGACCACGGTTTCCCGGCTGATCGACCTTAGCCTGATCAGCCGGACCATCGGCTGGGAGACGGAGTAGGGAACGCTGCGGGAGGGCACAATTGATTTCAGACTTAAGGAAATCGATATCGGCACGTGAAGGGGTGAACAGTTGGTTAACGCTCGAACAGGCCCGTACTTTTCTTCGCACGGGCGCCGGTGCCGGCATCAAAATCGCCATTCTGGATTCCGGCGTGGAAACAAGGCATCCGCGCTTGAAGGGGTTGAAGCTTACGGGCGATTTCCGGATCACTGAGGAGGCCCTGCAACTTCGAGTCGAGCCTGGCGACGGAACCGATCTTTATGGCCACGGCACCGCCATCGCCAGCATTCTCCATGAGCTTGCGCCCGAAGCGCAGATCGGCAGCTTCCGCATTTTCGGGAGCCAACTGAGGTCGCGCACCGCCGTCATTTGCGAAGCGGCCCGTGTTGCACTGGACCGCGGTTATCACATTCTTAACTGCAGTTTTGGATGCGGCCGCGAAGATCAGGTGTTGCGATACAAGGATTGGATCGATGAAGCCTACATTCGCGGCAGACATATCGTGGCGGCTTGCAACAATCTGGACTTCAGCAAACGCGAGTGGCCTGGACACTTTCCCACCGCGATCACGGTTAATTTTTTGAAGGCGGAACGGGCGGACCAACTTTTTTTCCAGCGCGGTACCCTCGTCGAATTCAGCGCTTCCGGCCAGGACCTCGCGGTGCCTTGGAAAGACGGCGGTGAAAAGAAAGTCACCGGCAGCAGCTTCGCGGCTCCGCACGCGGCTGGTTTGCTGGCGCGGCTTCTCTCCGGCTGCCCGGATTTGCCGCCGCTGGAAGCAAAAGCGCTTCTGCAACGTCTGGCGAAGCCTTGGGCAGGGACATGACTGTTGGGCGATTTGATTAATAGCCGGCGTTAAAGCCCTCATTAGCACCGTGGCTTTAGCCCAAAGTTTGCGCCGCACCGCGAAGCCGTGCCAGAAGGTAGCCGGAGGGTCGCGCAACGCGAAGACCTCCGGTCCCTGCTTTGGCACGAGGCACCCCCGGATGGGGTGCCAGACTTTCTCGGGCATGTTCGCAAATCCAAGACGCACTGGCACCCGCTTTGGGGTGCATGCCATTTGCCCGCTGCCGGAGGTCTTCGCTCTGCTCCGACCCTCGGCTACCGTCTATCAACCCTCCGGGTTGAGGCCTCTTCCTCACCGCGCTAAAGCAACGGTGCTAATGAAATCCGGTTAGAGGGCAGAAACGACGACTTGCGACCGGCGCAGGCTGTTCTTTATTCTCCCGCCCATGCGAACTCGAATCAAAGGCGATTTCACCCTTCTCTACGCGACGTTCTTGATCTGCGCAGCCTTCGAATCCGCCGGCCAACAATCGGCCACGGGCAACGCCAAATCTGCAGCGGAGATCGAAAGCCGGATTGAATCCTTCATCAGCAACAGCACGATTGCCGGGGCGGTAACGTTGGTGGGGCGGCCCGATAAAATCGTCTTCCTCGATGCGAGCGGATACGCGGACCTGAAGACAAAGCGCCCCATGCGCACCGACAGTCTTTTCTGGATTGCCTCCATGACCAAGCCGATCACGGCGGTAGCCGTCATGATGTTGCAGGACGAGGGAAAGCTGAATGTGGACGCTCCGGTGGCGAAGTATCTGCCCGAGTTCAAAGACCAATGGATGGTTTCCGAGAAAAGCAAGGAGCGGGCGATGCTGGTTCCGGCACCGCGGCCGGTCACGTTGCGGGACCTGCTGACCCACACATCGGGATTGGGCGATCTGCCGGCGCCGCGGCCGGACTGTTCGTTGGCCGAGTTGGTGATGGCTTACTCGCAGCAACCGCTGCGGTTTCCGCCGGGCAGCCAATGGCAATACAGCAACGCGGGCATCAACACGCTCGGGCGCATCGTTGAAGTCGTCTCCGGCCAACCTTTCGCGGCGTTTCTGGAGAAGCGGATTTTTCAGCCGCTCGGAATGAAAAACACGACCTTTTGGCTGACCTCGAGCCAGTTAAAACGGCTGGCGAAGTCCTATGAGCCCGCTGCCGGCGGCTCCGGCCTCGATGAGGTTGATATTGGGTTCCTCAAGGGCGGTCTTGATAATCGCAAGCGCACGGCATTTCCCGCGGGGGGCCTTTTTTCCACCGCCGAAGACATGTTCAGGTTCTATCGCATGATGATGGGGGGCGGGAGCGCGAATGGAAAACGCATCCTCTCGGAGCAGAGTGTGCGCGAGATGACCCGGCCACAAACGGCCGACATCAAGACCGGTTTTACAGATGGGATGAGCTTTGGGTTTGGCTTTGCGGCTGGCGGCGGCTCGGGAAAGGCCGCGAAGGCGGGGTCGGGAGAAGGCACAGGCGGGGGCACGGGCGGGGGTGGAGGCATCAAGCCCGTTGCGGTGAT
>CAZCUL010000332.1:0-2992 GCA_964501475.1 uncultured Verrucomicrobiota bacterium
GCTCTCGAAGGCGGCATTCTCAGCCGCACTGACGACATGCTGGTGGTGCGCGGTGTGAACGTCTATCCAGGGGCAATCGAGGAGATCATCCGTTCCTGCGGCGCGGTGGCGGAGTATCAAGTGCGCGTCAGCACCAGCGGAGCGCTCGCTGAACTGGCGGTACAATTCGAGGCGAGCCCTGGATCGGATCCGGCCGCGCTCTCGAGAAAGCTGCAGGCTGCCTTTCAGGAGAACCTCTCGTTGCGCGTGCCGGTGGAGGCGGTGCCTCCGGGAACCTTGCCGCGCTTTGAATTAAAAGCCCGGCGCTGGAGACGTGACTGAGGCCTGGCGCCACCTCAAGGGCTGCGCAACCGGTAGAAGCGCGTCGGATCAGCCGAGGGATCGTTTATTTGAATGATGCGCGGCTCCGAATCCGGAGCGACCTCCACCAATGTTTGCCACGGTCCGTTCCCGACCGAACTCCGATACTCCACGGTGTAGGACCTGTCCGCCGCCGCGGAGAATTGAAGCAGCACCGGATTCCGCGAAACCACGTCGAGGCGCAAGATGCTTTCCGGGTCGGTCGGAATGGTGCCCGCCATGTATTCCTCGAGATTAGTCATACCATCGTCGTCCGCATCCAGGTTCGCGTCGTTGGGATCATTTGGATCCAATCCATAAAGATCCTCCCAGGCATCCGGCATGCCGTCGCCGTCGGTATCCGAAGGGCCGGAACCGGGATTGACCGCTTCCCAATTCGCCGGGTCATTGCCGAAAAGCTGGACGTTGACCCGCCGCAAGATCGCGCCGTTTCCGTCAGCCTCCGTAGGCCAGGGCGCCCGGTCGGAATACACCACGCGCTCGACCAGGATGTAAGGGACGAAGCCGGCGTCGGGCGATGGCGGCGTCTGGGGCGAATCCGGCTTGTAGAGCTTGATGCTGTCGCTGCTGTTGTCCAGCTTGCCTGTGTAGGGTCCGACGACCTGAGCCGATTCCGGCAGGGCGTAGCGGGCGCGAAAGTTGGCAAGGCTGCCGGGCTCGGCACTGGGATTAAAGCTCACCACCCAGAGGTAGCCGCCGGCCGGAATGGTTGTCCCGGCGCTGAAGTCGAAGTTTACGGCATCGCGCAGCCGCCAGCCATTCGTCGTGAAGTCCGGATCGAACAGGTTCACCGGGCTGCCAGTGACGTTGTGCAATTGGATGTATTCCTCGACCACGTTATCGTTCGTCCCGCCAATGTCGGGCGGATGATACATAATCTCGCTGATCACTACCGGGCCGACCTTCGCGTAGGAGTTGGGCAAACCGGTTCCCTGGCGGAATTCCTGGACGGTGTCCGGAGTGTCCTGCCCAAAGGTGCGCTGTGCCATGGCCACAAATTCCGGTCCGACGCTGGTCACGAATCGGCCAAAGGAAATCCCGCGTTCCGCCGCGCCAAATTCCACGACGGCACGGTAACCGGTCAACTCGCCCGAAGGTGTCGCCGCTGAGAGATACACCTGATCGCCCCTTGCAGAGCTGAGCGCAAAACTGCCTGGATCACCGGGGACGGGATTAAACTGGCTTTCGTAAAAGACTGCGAACCCGCCGGGGGGCACAACGGTCCCGTTCGGAATCTGGAACTTCTTCAGAGCGTTTCGGGAATCGCTCAAATACCATCCCGAAATATCCACCGGCGAAGCCGACAGATTGCCCAACTCGATGGCGTCCTCGAGGGGCAGGTCCGAATGGGTCAGCACTTCATTCACAACCATATTCGGAATCGGGCGGTAATTGCTCTGGCCCGGCGTGGGTGTCTCAGGGAAATTGACAATGACGGCGCTTCCATCGGGCAAGCGCCCTTCCGAAACGCCTGTCTGCTGCGCGCCAAAGGTGACTCCGTCGATCAAGTTCCCCTGGGCAGTCGAGATGCCAACCGACTCTCCACCGGCGGACAGCCTGAAATTGACATGGTCCGCGCCCTGTTCGGGTTCACTGTCGGCCACAAAGCGCAAGAAGCCGTCGAGTTCGGCTCCGATGAACGAGCGGGGAGCAATCTGGAACTTCGTCCTGTCGTTCAGGTCGTCTGTCAGGTGCAGACCTCCGATAGCGACCGGCTGGGCGTTCGGGTTATAGATTTCAAACCAATCCGCGCCGGAAACCGGATCAGCCATCCATTCGTTAACTTTGACTTCCAAGGGATCGCCAAGGGCGGAAGCAATGTTGGCCGCATGCGCTGTCGGCAAGGTCAGGGTCCAGTTGGTCCCGCCGTCCGGCACCCGGCCGAGGGTCAGGTCGGGCGCCTGAATGCCAAAAGAGACCGAGTCGAGCAGGGCAGCGCCGTTGGAAGGCCTGTCGAAAAGATAGACCGCATCACCGGAAGCGCTCAATCCGAAACCTGTGTTGGTGGCCGAAGCAAGCGCCGAGCTGTCAAAGCGTACCAGGAAATAATCATGAGCCGAAATGATCGAACCGGACGGAAAGACCCAGCGGCGGGGTTCAGACAGATTATCCGTGAGACTCATTCCCGAAAGATCCACGGAGGTGTTGGATGGATTGAACAGCTCGACCCAATCCGGGTTCGAGCCGTCTGCCTCGGTTAAGCCCTCATTGTTGGCTAATACTTCATTGACGACCACGCCAGCCGCCGAAGGGCTGTTGGTGATCACGACCGCATCCAGCTTGAGACCGAAGACAATGTCGCTGCTGACGGGATTGGCATTATTGTGAACCTCGACTGCCAGGACGTTATTGCCCGGCAGGAGGAGCTCCGCCGGAAAGGACAACACTTCGGTAATCGCATCGTTTACAGTAGTGCTCGGCAGCGTCGTGGCAGTAATGGTTCCGCCAGGCATACGGACCCGCGCAAGTTCGGCGCCGTTGAGATAAAAGACCGCTCCATCGTCCAGCACCAAGGTCGCTTCCAGGGCGGAAGCCGCCACTTCATTGTCCAAAAAGAACGAGGTCCGAAAATAGTAGAGGACCTGAGAGGAGTCGTAGTTTGGAAACTCAGTGTTCAGCCCCGGGGGAGGCA
>CAZCUL010000333.1:0-3827 GCA_964501475.1 uncultured Verrucomicrobiota bacterium
CGCAACGTCCCCATGCAGCGGGACGTTCCCGGCGAGGCCTACGACCATCCGCACCATCGTTCGCTCTGGTATTCGCATGGCGACGTCAACGGCGTCGATTTCTGGTCTGAATCAGGCAGAGCCGGCAAGATCGTCCACGACAAATTCCTCCAGATCGACTCCGGCGCCGACTCGGGAGTGGTCCGTTCGGCAAACAAATGGATTGCCCCGGACGGAAAGGTCGTTTGCACGGACGAACGCCTGTTCCGGGTCTATAACCGCCCAGGCACCGAACGCCTTTTCGACTTTGACATCACCTTTAAAGCGGGTGACGAGGATCTGGTCCTTGGCGACACGAAGGAAGGGTCCATGGCCATCCGCGTGGCGCCCACGATGCGGCTCAAGGGAAAAGTTGCCCGGGGCCACATTGTCCAGAGCAGCGGCGTGCGCGAGGGCGAAACCTGGGGGAAACGAGCCGCCTGGTGCGACTATCACGGCCCGGTGAAAGACAAGATAGTGGGCGTGGCCATCTTCGATCATCCGTCCAACCCCCGGCATCCGACCTGGTGGCACGTCCGGGATTACGGTTTGTTCGGAGCCAATCCTTTTGGCGTCCATGATTTCGAGAAAAAGCCCGCCGGCACGGGCGACTTGAAAATACCGGCCGGCCAAAGTGTCACCTTCCGTTACCGCTTCTATATGCACGAAGGGGACGAGAAGGAAGGCAAAGTAGCCGAGCGCTACGCTGAGTATGTGAACGAGCCCAAATCCAAATAAGGAAGACGGCTCACTTTTGCGTTAGATGAATCATTCCAGAAACCGGGTTATGAAAAACATGAATCGTCGTCGTTTTCTGAAAACAACCGCCGCGACTGCGGCCATTGCGGGCTTTCCGGCCATTCGCACCTGGCCGCAAGCCCTGAGCGCGAGCGATGAAATTCGCGTGGGTGTCGTCGGTTTTCGCGGGCGCGGCCAAAACCACCTGAGCGGATTGAGCGGCTTGAAAGGCGTCCGCATCACGGGCCTTTGCGATGTGGACCAGGGCGTGTTGGACAAGGAAGCCGCCAAATGGAAAAAGAAAGGGGAGGAAGTCGAGGCCCACCTCGATGTCCGCAGACTTCTCGACAGCAACAACGTGGATGTCATCTCGATTGCCACGCCCAATCACTGGCATGCACTGGGCGCCATCTGGGCCGTGCAGGCGGGCAAGGATGTTTATCTGGAGAAGCCGGTTTCCCACAATGTTTGGGAAGGCCGAAAGATCGTGGAGGCGGCGCGCAAGTACAACAAGATCGTTCAGACCGGCACGCAGAGCCGCTCGAGCCGCGGCATTCGCGAATGTTTTGCCTGGTTGAAGGAAGGCAACCTCGGCAAGCTGGTTTTGGCGCGCGGCCTCTGTTACAAGCCGCGTCCCAGCATCGGCAAAGTCGATGGGCCGCAGCCGATTCCCGAAGGGATCGATTACAACCTTTGGTGCGGACCCGCTCCCATGAGGCCGCTCACGCGAAAGAATCTCCACTACGATTGGCACTGGGTTTGGGATACGGGCAACGGCGACCTGGGCAACCAGGGAATTCACCAAATGGACATCGCCCGCTGGGCCATGGGCGTCAATCAACTCTCGCCCCGGGTCTTTAGCGTCGGTGGCCGGCTCGGCTACATCGATGACGGCGAGACGCCCAACACCATGTTCAGTTATCACGATTACCCGGGAGCGCCGCTTATTTTCGAAGTGCGCGGATTGCCCGAGAAGAAAGGCGCCAGAAACATGGATAGCTTCGAATATCCGGCAATCGGCCCCTGGAAAGCCAAGGACTCCAAAGGGGAACTGAAGGACATCCGTGCCAGCGTGGCTGTGGTTCTCGAGTATGAAGGCGGCTACGTGGTGGTGCCCAATTACAACGAAGCCATTGCCTTCGACAGGCAAGGCAAGGAAGTCAGGCGCTGGAGCGGCTCTGATAATCACTTCGCCGATTTCATTGACGCCGTGCGCAGCCGCAAATGGCAGGACTTGAGCGCGGACATCCTTGAAGGGCACCTCTCAAGCGCCCTTTGCCACACCGGCAACATTTCCTATCTGGCCGGCCGAAAGCGCCTCCCGAGCGAGATTCGCGAGGCTTTAAACAGCGACCGGGAAGCGACGGAAACGTTCGACCGCATGGCGGCTCATCTCGAGCGCAACGAAGTCAATATTCAGAAAGACCTGCTCACAATGGGGCAGTTCCTGAAAATGGATCCCAGCACCGAGCGGTTCCTGAACAATAACGAAGCCAACACGCTGCTCACGCGGAATTACCGCGAACCTTTCGTTGTGCCGGAAAAGGTCTAGCAGGAGTGCTCCAATGTGCCTCGCGGCAGCCCGCATGAGGAGGCTCTGATTTGTCTGTTTGGATGAAGAAATGAGCTTCGTTACCGCGGCTTGCTCCCAGGCCGGGATGCTTCGCCGGCGGCTTGCGGGACGTTCGGATTGCCTTTCCGCCGTGGATTTTTGAAATGGCCCATTGTTTTCTTATGAAACAGAACTCATTCATTCCCAGCTTGACGGCCGCCCCGTTTCTTTTCACGACGTTATTCGCGCACCTCTTGCCTGCCGCGGATAAACCGGAGGGATTGCCAGCCAATTACAAGCTTCTCTACGAGCAAGCATTCGACGGCGAATCGGTCCTCGACGAGTTTGTCATGAGCGATCCGGGCGCCTGGAAAGTCGCCAAAGCCGGGGACCGCACCGCGCTCGAACTGGTGAGGCAAAGTCAATATAAGCCCGCCGTCCGCTCACCAGTGAATATCGCGCTCGTTGCCGGCAAAGTCTTCACGGATTTTGTTCTGGAAGCCGATCTGATGCAGTCCGGGCGCGAGTATGGCCACCGGGACATGTGCCTCTATTTCGGGTTCCAGACGCCCGCCAATTTTTACTATACGCACATCGCCACGGCCGCGGACAAAAATGCCCACAACGTTTTCATCGTGAATAATGCTCCGCGGACGAATATCGCCAGAGAGACAACCAAAGGCGTCGATTGGGGTCTGAACGTTTGGCACAAGGTAAGGCTGGAACGGAATGCCGACGAGGGGACCATCAAGGTTTACTTCGACGACATGGGCAAGCCGATCATGGTCGCCCAGGACAAGACATTCAAATCGGGCTACATCGGCTTTGGCTCTTTCGACGACACCGGCATGGTGGACAATATCCGCATCTGGGGACCCTCAGTCGAAACGAAAAAGACCGAATTCTTCCAGACACAGTAGAGTCCAGACCTGGCTAAACCCGCCGCCTTGATTCAAAACCAGGCGCAGGTTCAATTCCGCTCAGCGGCCGAGAGGGTAAGACCCCACAAGCTGCTCACTCGCTCCACTGGCGCTTCGAAAGGGCCTTCAGAGTTTCCGTGGCGACCGTTGCCTGATTGGATGAAAATGAGGGTTCAGGTTTAGAGCGCGATAAAGATCGCCTCTTTGTAATTTTTCCTGGCGGTTTTGACTTTGCCCATGACGGCAAGGACATGATGATTGAGCGGGGCGATCTCGAGAGCCCTGGCCGCCTCTTGTTCCGCGAGCACCACGGCGCCACTGTGCAGGAGCATCCGAGCCAGTTCCGCCGGGCACCAGGCCGTATTTTCAGCGTAGGGGCCGCCGGCGCCGATCGCCTTTTGCATCAACCAGCGGGCTTTGCGCGAATCGCCGGTCAGCCAAATCAGGTGCGCGGCGCGACTGTAAGAAGCGAGGTTGGGGGAAAGGTCGAGCGCATCCTGGCAGTGACCGAAAGCGCGATCATAATCGCCAAGCTCGATGGCGGCATCTCCGACACAGCGTTAGTTAGGGCTTGTCCCAAGAGCGTTATGCTCCTGAAC
>CAZCUL010000334.1:0-3743 GCA_964501475.1 uncultured Verrucomicrobiota bacterium
CCGGGTAAGGCGCTCACTCGATCAACGAACGTCCGGCTGCCAATGGCGAGACTCTTCGTCCACTGGGGTTCCCGCGTGAGGCCACCCGACAAGCGCTCGTCGATGAAGTGGTCATATCATAATGGGTGCGAAACTCGTGCAGATTCTCCGTGCCCACGGCCGCCTGCGGGGGGCGGAATGAAAGGGGGGGAACGCGCCTATTCAGCCAATTCTTCTCCTTACTTGTAACATTAGAGCGAGGACAGGGGCAGGAACGCCTTGCGATTGCGTTTGGCCAAATCCCGGCGCGTGGCACGCAAGTCTGCCTTGGCCTCCTCATCCAGATCCCACCCCAGGGTTTCAGCGATCTGGCGGAAGGTTTTCCAGGATAGGATCACTTCGATGGGCGTTCCCCGTTCGTTGATCACAACCTTTTTAACGATGGCAGAGCTTGTCGTCGCGTGCGGGGTCGCGTGCGGGGTCGGACCACGACAAGTGTTTGAGCGGACGAAGGATGAGATGGTGGAGAGCTGCCTGGGAGGTCTTAGAAGCGATTTTCAGGCACGAAAATCAACCGTAAGACAAACCAGTTTCCTGGAGTGCCCAGGAATCCCCGTGTGTGTCTAAATCCACCGTATCGAACCTCCGACGATGAACCAACCCATCGCTCACTCGATCAACGAATGTCCGGCTGCCAATGGCGAGACTTTCCGTCCACTGGGGTTCCCGGGTGAGGCCACCCGACAAACGCTCGTGGAGGAAGTGGTCATAATGGGTGCGAAATTCGTGCAGATTCTCCGTGCCTACGGCCGCCAGTAGTCTGTCCACGTCGATCAGACAGTAGCGTACTCGTAGCCCCATCAATTCGTGATATCCGGTCCATTCCCACTCTCTCGGATGTCTTACCACCCCCGCCCGCACCATGTTCAGATCGATGTAGGCCAGGCACCCCCACAAATGTGAACCGTCTTCGATCATCGTTGCATGGAAACGGTCTTCCCAGTAAGCCCCGTGTCGGTTCCGTCGCCGATTGTATGCCTGAGCGTGCTGCCCTTGCACAACCTGCATCAATTGGCTGACCGGCTCGGTGCTCTCATTTGTCGCTTTCATCAGGAGATGAACATGATTGGAAGTGACGGTGTAGTTGAAGAGGCTGACGTGAACCTCGGCGAGGGCTTGACGAAGTCGGCGCCTGTAGTCGTCTCGATCCCGGGCGAATCTCAGAAGGAACGCTTTATTGTGACACCGATGTGTGACGTGATAGGACAAGCCCGGCAGGATGTAACGGTTGGCCCTTGGCACGAGAGAACTCTGACCACGGGAAGACCGTCGAGTGAAGCTTTTAGATGCTTGAATGCAGCGAAGACTGATGGGCTGAATCCCGCACCGCTGAGTTTTCCGTTAGATTCGATTCTCGAGGTTGAAAATGGCTTCTAAGGCTGTCCTGAGCCCCTCAAACAGGCGTTATCCTCCTCAAACTCAGTGACTACTCATGGTCCGACCCGAATAATGAACCCGCGCGCGCTTCACCATCCCGACGCCCGCCCTGCTGGCCAAGGTCGTGGACATGATCGAACAAGTGCCGATGGAGGACCGCGACACCAAGGGTGACCTCTACGAATACATGCTCGGAAAGATCGCGAGCGCCGGGCAAAACGGCCAGTTCCGCACCCCGCGTCACATCATCCGGCTCATGGTCGAACTGACCGCGCCCCAGCCGAAGGATGTCATATGTGATCCCGCTTGCGGAACAGGCGGATACCTGGTGGCAGCAGGCGAATACCTGCGCGAGCATCACCCGGAGATTCTCCGCGACGCGAAGCTCAAGTAACATTTTCACCATCACCTTTTCCATGGGTTCGATTTCGACAACACCATGCTCCGGATTGGCAGCATGAACATGCTGTTGCACGGCGTGGAAAACCCCGACATCCGTTACCGCGACTCGCTCGCGCAAGATCACGCGGGTGAGGAGGAAAAATACACGCTCGTCCTCGCCAATCCGCCCTTTGCCGGGTCGCTCGATTACGAGAACTGCGCCCGGGACCTCCAGCAGATCGTGAAGACAAAGAAGACCGAACTGCTGTTCCTTGCGCTCTTTCTGCGCCTGCTCAAACCGGGCGGACGCGCTGCCGTCATCGTTCCAGATGGCGTGCTCTTCGGCTCCTCCAACGCGCACAAGATGCTGCGAAAAATTCTCATCGAGGAACAAAAGCTCGACGCCGTCATCTCGCTCCCGGGCGGGGTGTTCAAGCCCTACGCTGGCGTCTCCACGGCCATCCTCGTTTTCACCAAGACCAATTCCGGCGGCACGGACCAGGTGTGGTTCTACGACGTGGACGCCGACGGCATGTCGCTGGACGACAAACGCACGGAACTCCTCCCACCGGAAAAGCTCGGCCCAGTTCCAACAGTAGCGCTCACCGCCGACGACCACGCCAAGAACAACCTGCCCGACATCCTCGTCCGATGGGTGCAACGCGATCGCACAGAGCGCCAGAACCTGCGCACCGCGCAAAGCTTCTGCGTGCCCAAGGCGGACCTCGTCGCGCAGGGCTACGACCTATCGCTCAATCGCTACAAGGAAGTCGTCCACGCCGAAGTCGTGCACCGCCCGCCGGGGGAAATCCTGAAAGCCTTGGGCCAACTGGAGGCAGAGATTCAGCAAGGCATGAAGGAACTGGAGGGGATGCTGAAGTGAGAGAAGTGGCGACACCAAAGGGTTGGAAAAATGTCCGGCTCTCGGAGCTATGTGAACCAGGCGCGCCGATCTTGTATGGAATTCTTCAACCCGGCCCGGAGATGGAGGATGGAGTTCCATACGTGCGTCCGACGGAAATCGATGACGACCGCATTAAGCTCGAAGAGATTAAGCGAACGACTCCTGAAATTGCCGCCAAGTATCGGCGCGCAATGCTTAAAGCGGGCGACTTGCTTATTACGATTGTTGGGACATTAGGAAAAATTGCGGTCGTTCCACCTGAGCTTGAGGGCGCAAATATCACTCAGTCTTCCGCTCGGATTCGCCTCGCACCAAAGGTCGCCCATCAGCGTTATGTTCGTCAGATTCTTCGGTCACCGGTGGCGATTCGGCAGTATGACTACCACCGCCTTGGCACTGGCGTTCCTCGGCTGAATATCCATCACGTTCGAGATTTGGAAATCCCCCTACCACCGATGGCGGAGCAGCGGCGGATTGCGGAGGTGCTGGACCGGGCGGAGGCGTTGCGGGTCAAGCGCCGCGCCGCCCTCGCCCAACTCGACTCCCTCACCCAATCCCTCTTCCTCGACCTCTTCGGCAAACCAAAGGACAACCCGAAAGGTTGGCTGCTCGTTTCGTTGATGGGCGTTTGCTCGCCGAAGCAGTGGCCGACGATTTCAACGTCAGAACTCACAGAAACCGGTTTCCCGCGAGTTGCGGGACGAACGCCGCGCTTTGCTGCTCCGGGAAAGAAGGATTTCGGATTACCTCCGTAAACGCTGGGGCGCAATCTATTTGCAGGAACTTGGGGAGACTCAGGTTTCCCCGATTGAACACCATTCGATCCCATCGAGGCGCTGGCGGTCAGCGAGGGTCGGCGGGCCACGGACAGCCTCGAAATCTTTCCGAAGGTGGAATGGACCGGCCGATGAGCGGTCCGGAGTTCAGGGCGTTGAGTGGCTCACCCGCACCGAAATCTTCAGAGGAAATCGTCACTGCACCTTGAGCCCAGTGCGGCAGCGCCGCCACCAAAATAGCCAACCGCTAATAGACGCCAGTGGAC
>CAZCUL010000335.1:0-5080 GCA_964501475.1 uncultured Verrucomicrobiota bacterium
CTGTTCCCGCCGGAACGGTCGGCCTTTTATCCCCGATGCCACTTCAATCTTCTGACGGGGCTGCATTGTCCAGGCTGTGGCGGATTGCGGGCAGCGCACGAACTGTTGCACGGGCATCTGGCGGCAGCGGCAAAGTTGAACTTTCTTGCTGTGCTCATCTCCCCTCTTCTCGCGATTGCCGGGGCGGCGGCGTTGCTGCATCTGGGGACGGGGCGGCGATTCAGGTTCCCCTTGTGTCACCAGGCGTGGTGGTGGGCGCTGGTGGTGGCGCTGGTCGTCTTCGGAATTGCACGCAATATTCCCGCAAAACCTTTCCTGTGGTTCGCGCCTTAACCGCGGTATTCCTTATGTACAAAATCATTGGATCGGATCAAAAGGAATACGGCCCGGTGGACGCCGGCCAAATCCGCCAATGGATCGCGCAGGGTCGCATCAACCAGGAGACTTTGCTTCAGGCGGAAGGCGCGGACGGGTGGCGGCCGCTGCGGGAGTTTTCAGAATTTGCGGTAGTCACGCCCGGCCCATCGGCGTCCCCGCCGCCGTTGCCAGGCCGGGGCACGAGTCCGCCCGCCCTTCGCGCCGCGCCGAAAACGAGCGGCATGGCTGTGGCCTCGCTGGTGTTGGGCATTTGCGGCTTTTGTGGCATTACCGCGATTATCGGGGCGATCCTGGGAGTGGCGGCTTTGATCAGGATTCAAAAGAGCAACGGGGTGCTGGGCGGGCGCGGTCTGGCAATCGCTGGCATTGTTGTGTCCGGGGTAATGTTCTTCATTTCCATTCCGCTGTTGGCCGGGCTGATGTTGCCGGCTCTGCAAAAGGCCAAAGTGCGCGCGAGTGAGGTCCGGTGCGTCAGCCACGTCAAGCAACTCGCCCTGGCGCTCCATCTGGTGGCGCAGGAAAACGAAGGCCGGCTTCCCAAGGCCAGCGAATGGACGGACGAAGTCTCCCCGCACCTCTCGAGCCAGGCGGTGCTCCATTGTCCGGCCCGGCCAAACCAGCGGATCAGCTACGCCTTCAATGCGAACTTGAGCGGGCAGGAGCTTTCGACGGTGCATTCCTCAACCGTCCTGCTTTTTGAAGCGGATGGCGCCTGGAACCAGAGCGGCGACGAAAGCGACGTCATCGGAGCGCCACGGCACGGCAGGATCACGGTGGCATTTGCGGACGGGACGGTGCGCTCGGTGAATTGGGGCGCGGTTCGCGAGCTGCGCTGGAAGCCGTAAGACTGAGATTGCCGTTAGCGGAGAGCGGTTGAAGGCACTTTCACGGCTGCGCAGATTTCCGGCGTCAGGTCATGCCGGTCCCTTGCGGAAGTGAACGGTAGGGCGAAGCGTCCTCGCTGAGCCGCGCCGTGTGGAGACACGGGGGTGCGGCTCGCCGAGACAGACTCGCCCTACCTCTCAAAAGCGCGTGACAAGGCGCCGCCGCAGTAGTTCCTCCAGGAATTGCAATCCCATCAGTGCGGGCAGCTTGCTGCCGCCTTGCGTTGCGAAGACTGAAAGCTTAACGGGCCGAGACCTGAAGAAGGGCGCGTTCCCTCGCGGCCAGCCAGGTGGCGCCGGAAGGGTCGAGCAGTTCGCGCCCGGCGATTTGCCGGCGGAAAGGCCGCTTCGCTCCGGGTTCGAATAGTTCCGCGATGTAAGGGGCAAAGCGCGTCGCACGCTCCCTCGGTTGGGCGGTGATCAAATACTCTCTTGCACCCATGGCACCGCGGTGGGCGACCTCATAGAGCGGTCGAATGTTGTCCGACTCGGCTAAAAAAGTCTGCAGGAACATCGGTTGGTAACCGAGTTCGCCCGCGGCCGCGTGAGTAATGTTGGTGGCGTTGACGAAATGGCGGCGCAGCTCGGCGGCATCGAACGCGCCCTCGGCATTGCAGGCCGCAATCAGGATGTTGTGGATCTGGGCCGCCCGCTCCGGGCCGATTACCATCGCGAGGTCGCGGGCCGAATAGTAGGAGGCTTTCCGGCCGGCCTTCGCCAACGTTTCGTGGGGATACAAGGCAAAGCGCGTTTTGCCCGCCGAGCGAATGGCTTTCCCATGGGAATTGATAAACAGCGTCCGGGCGTCGAGGAGTCCGCTGGCCAGGACTGCGGGACGGGTGCGCTGCCCTTCCCACAGTTCGAAGTAACAGTTGCCTTCCTCCGGGAGTTCGGGGGCGACATAGCAGCGCCGGAGTTGATTGATGTCTCCACCAAATTCGCCGCGCGGAAGGTCGCTCGCCGCCAGAGCTGTCCAGGTCCATGACCACAGGACGCAGATCAAAACCGCGCGGGAAGCGAGCACCGTGAAGCTCCGCCCGGCCCGCAGAAGTTGCAGACCGAGGACGGCTGAGAGCCGCGCCCCGGCGCGGCAGTTCCGGCGATCCACATAGGTCGGCCCAATATTTCCAGATAGCATCATTCCGTTGGCGAAACGAGATCGAGTTGTTGAGAGAAAGTTGAGTCATTCGAGGCTGCCCAACAATGGGGGCGAATACCAGCGGCAATCCCCGAAGAGCCACACCGCCGACTCTAGGGGATTCGCGGCAGGGGAAAAGGGGTCTTACGTACCAATACGTGAGAACGGGGCATGGGGGAGCGACCGAAGACCAGGTATTACGCGACTCGATTGCATCCGAACCGGACGGATTCCGGCGGCTGAGTTGCCCGGCAGTGCTTGCCGAGATCGTGGGCAAGGATGGCCGTCAGGCCCTGGAAACCTGACGAAACCACCGCCGGGGAGTGATTCCGTTCCCGCGGAACGAAATAGAAGAGCGGCAGTTATCGAGTTTGCCCGATTCCCCCAAGAGAATGGGGGCTTTTGGCACAGATACTGATCAGAGGCAGCCGGCGATAGGGAACACGGCAAAGAACCGTGATGAGTTCCTGAAGCCGACCAAAAACAATCGAACTGGAAAGACGAAAATGAAAAAGACCTTATTGCTTGGCTTGTTCGCCGCCGGAATGAGTGCGCAACTGCACGCCGCTGAACCGGCCGCTCCTGTGGCCACGGCCAAATCGAGTCCCGCGCCGGCGTCTCCGAGCGGGTCGGAGACAACGGCGGTCATGACCGGAAAGGTCATGGTTGTGGACAAGAGCGCGCAAACTGTAACGCTCGAGTTCAACGGAAAACTTTATCTGTTGAAGCTGGGGACCAAATTGAAAATGGTGCACCACGGCAAGCCCGTCACCATTGACACTTTGGCTGCCGGTCAAGAGATCGCCGTGCTGGTGCGCAAAGGCCCGGACGGCGTGCTGGAAGTGTTGGCGCTTTCCGTCGATCCCAGCCAGGCCCAGGCCGAAGCGGCCGGCGGTGACGACAGCGGTCGCGGTCGCGGCGGCTCCCGGCCCAAGCCGCCGTTCCCGAATTTGCCGGACCGAGCGCGCGAACACATTCCGCCCCACGTCATTTCGAAGCACCAGTAGTTCCACCACGGAGGGATGATGTTCCCGGCATGGATCGCCCCACGACAGCGCGGCCTTTCCCTCCACGGCTTTGCCGGTCGAAGTCTGGACGGTGCGCTCTTTCCTGCGGGATTCAGGCCAGCCTTGAGTTGGCCTGAATCCTTGCGCCCACCCTTGAACGTCTTGTCAGCCGCACTGCGATGAATCTCAGAAGCATTCTTCCTTTTGTCATCCTGGCCGCCCACTGCCTGAGCGCATTGGCCGCCGAACCGCCCGCCACCCGCTCATTGGTGGACCAGTTTTTGAGCGGCGCCGCAGTGCCGGCCCCCCCGGCTGCGAACAAAACCGCACCGCTTGCCACACAGCAGACGTCCCCGGCGGCGGGAGTGGACGGCAGCAGCTACCATCTTTCCCCGAACGATGTTTTGGAAATCAAAGTTTACCGCGAGCCCGACCTCGACACCAAGGTCCGCATCGCCAAGGACGGGACCGGCACCTTTCCACTGATTGGAACACTGCGGCTCGGAGGCAAGACCGTGGACCAGGCCACAACCTACATCCGCGACCTGCTCGAGGCGGATTACATCGTCAACCCGCAGGTGACAGTCCATGTGGTGGAATACTCGAAGCGGCGCTTCACCATCCTTGGCCAGTTGCAGAAGCCCGGCGCTTACGAGATTCCCAACGAAGAGCGTGTCACCCTCCTGCAAGCCGTTGCCATGGCCGGCGGATTCACCCGGATGGCTGACACCAGCCACATCTCGGTGAAGCGCTCTGTCCAGGGCCGGGAGATGATCTTCAATCTCAATGCCCGCGCGATGGCGAAAAACCGAGATGTCGAATCCTTCGAGATTTTCCCGGACGACACCATCACCGTGGGCGAACGCATTTTTTAACCATGTCCTACCAAGAACCTCCCCAACCTGAATTGTCCGATCTAAACGCCCCGGTTGACTTCCGGGAAATGCTCCAGGGCTTTCTGGAAAAACTTTGGCTGATTGCCGCCATCACCCTGGTGGTTGTGATTGCCGGCGCCACTTACGCTTTTCGCGCCACCCCTATTTATCAGGCCAAAATCGTCCTGGAAGTGGACCAGGAAGACAAGAAGTTCATCAGCATTGAAGAAATCGCGCCCCAGGACCTGCGCAGCAGCGAGATGGTCAATACCATCGCCCAAAGCGTCAAAAACAGCACCATTCTCAAGCGCGTCATTGAGAAGCACCGGTTGGCAAAGGACCCCTTTCTCTGGGCCAACCAGACTGTCCAGCCGACCGAGTCCGAGCTCATTCGCGCCTTCAACCGGATTGTGGATGTGAAGCTTCGCCGCCAGACCCGGCTCATCGACGTTTCCGTGCAGCATCCCGATCCGAAGAAAGCACAGGAACTGGCCAATGCCCTGGCGCATGAATTTGTGGCTTACAAAGTCGAGCAACGCTTTGGCACCGCCCAGGTGGCCAACCGATTTCTGGTGGAAGAAGCCGAGCGCCTCAAAGTCAAACTCGAACAGTCCGAACAGGCCCTCCAGGCTTACAAGGAAAAGAGCCGGACGGTTTCGCTCGAGGACCGGCAAAACATCGATTTGGAAAAGCTGAAGGAACTCAACCAGCGTTTCACCGAAGCCAAGTCCTCCCGGCTCCAACTTGCGGTGGACTGGAACGAAATCCAAAAGGGCGCCGCGCAGCCGGAACTGCTCG
>CAZCUL010000336.1:0-7699 GCA_964501475.1 uncultured Verrucomicrobiota bacterium
TTCCACGGGACCATCCGCGCCCGCGCCCGGATTGAAACCAGGATCAACCGAACCGTCGCTGTTCAGCCGCGCGATGCGGTTCCGCGCGATTCCGTTCACGCTGGTAAAATCGCCGCCAATGACGATTCGCCCGTCGGGCTGGAGAGCGACAGCGCGCACACCGCCATCCGGTCCCGTCCCCGCATTGAACGCGCTGTCCACACTGCCATCGCTGTTCAACCGCGCGATAAACGGGCGCGCAGCGCCGGAAATAGAGGTGAAGAGTCCACCCGCCAGGATCTTCCCGTCCGGCTGCCGGGAGAGGTCGAGCACGGCGTTATTGAAGCCGGCGCCCGTGTTAAAGAGCGGATCAACCGAACCATCCAGATTCAGCCGAGCCAGATAATTTCTCTGGGAAAGATGGATCGCCGTGAAGAATCCGCCGACCACCGCCCGGCCGTCGCTTTGCACGACCGCCGCCCGCACAGCCGAATTGGCACCCAGGCCAACATCGAAGTCGGCATCCACGGTGCCATCCGTCTTCAGTCGCACGATCCGGTTGAGTCCAACGCCCGAGATCGACGCAAAATCGCCCACCACCACCATCTTCCCAAAGAGCGACGGCATGACGCTGTTTGTGTTAATGGCCACGTCATACACGGTATTCTGCGCCGCCGTGCTGCCCAACGCCGGATCCAGCGAACCATCTGTGTTCAAGATCGCGAGCCGATTTCGCGGCCTGCCGCTAAAGAGGGTGAATTCGCCGCCCACAATGATCTTCGAGTCGGCTCGCGTGCCTCCCTCGATGGTGGCGGTGTAAAACCAGGCGGTGCCACGCGGCACCCCGCCCCCTTCATTGACAACAATCGTCAGGAGCGTCGAGTTGCCGGGGCCGAATGGGACCTCGACGCGGGCAGCACCGTTGGTGAAGCCGGTATCGAACAGAAGCATGCCTTCGTAATAAACGCGCAAGCCGTCGGGCACGCCAAGGAAATCGTAATCGATGATCACCCGGCCGGCGTTGGCGCCGGTATCAACCGTGAAGCGGTCTTCATCTTCCGACCCGGAAGCGGTTCGCGGAATCACAATCGTGCTGATGATGTTCTGCGCGCCGATGGAATAAATCGCGTCGTTGGCGCCTGCTCCAATATTGAATTGCGGATCGACGCTGCCGTCCGGAAGCAGGCGAATCAGCCGTCCAACCGTCGATTCAGCGAACGAAGTAAATGCGCCGACAACCAGGATTCTGCCGTCGCTCTGGACGGAGACGTTCCAAACTATGTCATTGGCGCCGGCGCCTGTATCGAAGGTCACGTCCAGGCTGCCATCGGTGTTCAGACGGGCCACGCCGTTTAAGAAGGCGCCGCCAACACTGGCAAACTCACCGCCAATGATTACTTTGCCATCCGCCTGAACATCGACTGTTCGAACCGCGGCATCCGGCCCGCTGCCGACGTTGAAAGTAGGGTCGAGCGTGCCGTTTGCATTGAGGCGGGCTACCCGGTTGGCCGGAGTGCCATTATAACTGGTGAAATCGCCGGCGATGATCAACCGGCGATCCTGCAATTGGGTGATGGCATAGACCGGACCGTTGGGACCGGCTCCACCGGAATTGAACACCGCGTCGAAACTCCCGTCGGTTTCCAAACGCACCAGATAACTTTGATTTCTGCCACCGAAGCTGGTGAACTCTCCTCCCACCAGCAACTGACGCTGTCCCGGGACGCCGGTTTGGATGCTTCCGGTGTAGCTCCAGGTATTGGTGTTGGTAACGCCGCCGTTGACGACGATGCGGAGAGTCTGGTCCGTGCCGGAGAACATCACGGAAAACACCATGCTATTGGTGACGGTCGCGCTGAAAAAGGCGTTCGTGCTGGTGCCTTGGAAAATCATCAGGCTGTTGGTCTCGTTCGTCTGAGACATAAAATCCAGGCTGATGCTGCCGACGGTGGTGCCGGCGTTGATGACGTTGGTGTGATCTCCGCCGCCGCCTGCCGAACTGCCCGAAATGGAAAGCTGCGGCAATTGGCTCAATGTCAATGCCCAGACGGGGGCATTGGCGCCGGAGCCGACGTTAAAAGTGGAATCAGCCGTTCCGTCCATGTTGAGCAGCGCGATTCGGCCCGCCGAAACTCCGTTCACTTCGGTGAAGCGGCCGCCAATGGCCATCTGGTTTGTGCTGAGCGCAATGGCCAGCACCGAATCGTTCGGGCCCGCTCCTCGATTAAAGCGAAAATCGACAATGCCATTGGTATCCAGCCGCGCCAGCCGGTTCGCGGCCAAGCCGTTGAATGTCGTGAAGTCACCCCCGACGACGATATTGCCATTGATGTCCAGCGTGACCACATAGATCGGCCCGTTCGCACCCAACACGCTCGAGAAGAGCGGATCCACCGCCCCGGCGGACAATTCGTCGTCCGCGATGGTCAACGTCGCCGTGCGCAGGCTTCCGAGCACCGCCCCGCCAAAGGCATTGGATAAGGTCAAAACGATGGTGCGGTTTTGATTCAGGACCGTGTTGTTCAGAATGGGCACCGCCACCGTCTTGGAGGTCTCACCGTCGGCAAAGGAAATCGTTTGGCTGACCGCTGTGTAATCCACCCCGGCCATGGCCGTGCCGTCCCGAGTGAGGAAATCGACAGAGACAAACCCCGAGCTGCCGTTGGTCCGAACGATCGTGACGATGGCCTGGCCTGCATTTTCGCTCACCACATAGTTTGCCGCGCTGAAATTGAAAACCCCGGGACCGAAGTCGTTATCCACAATCGTCAACGTAGCGGCCGCCTGGCCCAACGCCGCCAGGCCGGTGGGATTGGAAAGCATCAAGAGGACGGTTTCGTTGCCTTCGACCACGCCGTCATCGAGGATGCGGACGTTGAAGGTTTGATTGGTAATGCCGGGCGCAAAGTTCAGCACGCCGCTGATGCTCTCGTAATCCTGGCCGGCCGTTGCCGTTTCGTTCGTCGTGGCGAACCGAACCGAGACCGCGGCGTTGGTGCCGCCCCGGCGAACGACCGTAATCGTGGCCACGCTCGATCCCTCGTTCACCAAATAGGACGAGGCGCTGAATTCCACCTGGCTTTCGTCCTCCCGAATCGTCAACACCGCGGCGTCCGGCATTCCCAGGGACGCTCCGCCCAGCGGACTCAGGAGCGTCAGATTCACCGTCCGGTCCCCGGAGAAATCCGAGTTGTCAGTGATCGGCACGGTGAAGGTGCGAATCGTTTCGCCCGGCCCGAAAATCAAAGTGCCGCTGCTGGGCTGGTAATCGATTCCCGCCAGGCCGCTGCCGTTGCGGGTCGCATAGTCGATGCTGACAGTATTGAACGTTCCACCCCGGCGCAGCACTGTGATGACAGCATTGGCGCCGCCCTCACTGACCTCAAACCCTGCCAGGCTGAACGCCAGTGCGCCCGCGCCCGAGTTATCGCCGCCAACCAGGAGCGCGACAAAATTACGCGGCAAGCCATCAAACGTCGTGAAGCCGCCGCCAATCAGGATCTGCGCGTCCACTTGAACGGCCACCGCATCAATAAACTGGTTGGCGCCAAAGCCGAAATTAATGCCTGGATCCGTGCTGCCGTCGCCATTCAGCCGGGTGATCCGGCTTCGAGTAACGTTGTTGAACCGGGTAAAGTCGCCCACCACCAGGATTTTGCCGTCAAGCTGCAAGGCCAGATCCAGGACAGCTCCATCGCCGCCGGATTGTGAAGCCAGGAAGGTCGTGTCGAGCGTGCCATCCGGATTCAGCCGCGCCAGGAAATGGCGCGAAACGCCGTCAACCATCGTGAATGACCCGCCTAACAAAATGCGGCCATCCGGTTGCACCCGGATGGTTCGCACCGTGCCGTTAATGGGGCCGGGGTTGAAGCTGCCGTCGAGCGATCCATCGGCGTTCAGCCTCGCAATGCGCTGGCGCGCCACGCCATTGACGACGGTAAACTCCCCGCCAATCACCACTTTGCCGTCGCTCTGCAGTCCCACCGCCTGAACGGTGCCGTTGACGCCCAAGCCGGGATTGAAACTCAAATCGACCGACCCGTTCGTGTTCAGACGGACAATTCCCGGTCGGGACACGCTGTTGAAATCGGTAAATGAACCCCCGGCGACGATCTTGCCGTCGGGCTGGAGGGCGAGAGCGAGAATAGGATTGTTGGCTCCCGAACCGGGATTGAACGCGGAATCGAAGCTGCCGTCCGTGTTCAAGCGCGCAATCCGGGTGCGGTTGGTGGGATTGATCCAGGTTAAACTTCCCGCGACCAGAACCTTTTGATCACTCTGGAGAGTGACCGCAAACACGGCGCCGTTGGTCAAAGCCGGGGGCGGAATAAAGGTGCGATCCAGCGAACCGTTTGCGTTCAGACGGGCCACCTTCGAACGCGAAATGCCATCCACCGAGTTGAACTCGCCGCCAATTATTGACTTGAGATCGTTTTGAGTTGCGATGGCGTAAACGAAACTGTCCGGACCCACCCCTGCGTTGAAGCCCGCATTGACGGTCCCCGCCGGAACGTTCAGGGCCTCGTTGTCGATGATGGTCAGGCTGGCATTGGTAAAGCGGCCCGCGGAAGCCTTGGCAAAGTTGGTGAGCACAATCCGCAGCGTCTCGTTTCCTTCCAGGAGAGTGTCATCGACAATCGGAATGCTGATGGTCCTGGCGGTCTCGCCATCGGCGAAAATCAGAGTCCCGCTGGTGACGGTGAAATCGTTGGTCTCGCTCGCGGTTTCCGCCACGGTCAGAAAATCCACCGAAACCTCGTCTGAGCTCCCATCCGTCCGGAACACCGTCAGCACAAACGCGCCATTGCGTTCATCCACGAAGAAGTTGGCCGTATTGAAGGAAAGCCGGCCATAGAAGTCGTCGTCCAAAATCGTGACGGTGGCGTTCGTCTGGAACCCAATGGCGGCCCCGCTCGTGGCATTGCTCAGCGTCAGGCTGATGACTTCGTTGCCTTCCACCAACCCGTCGTTCAACAGTTGAATCGCAAAAGTCTGGCTCGTCTCGCCGTCGTTGAAAAACAAGGTTCCGTTCGTGGCGACAAAATCGATCCCGGCAATGGCGGGCAGAGCACCGGTCACATTGGTGCCGCTGCGCACGAAGAAATCCACCGAAGCGCTGCCCACGCTGCCGCTGGTGCGGCGCACCGTTACCAGGGCGGTTCCGTCGCTTTCACCGGCGGAGAAATTGTTCGTGGCGAAGCTGAGGCTGCCCCGGCCATTGTCGTTGTCCACAATAACGAGGGTGGCATTGGTGGCGCCGCTTCTGAAGCCGGCTCCTCCGCCCACGTTGAACAAACGCAGATTGACCGTCTCCTCGAACTCCACGGCGGTGTCGTTGACGACCGGCACCTTGAAAGAGTTGCTCGTCTGGCCGGAATCGAAAAAGAGAATGCCGCTGCGAGCTGTATAATCGGCGGGCGCGACGGCCGTTCCGTCGCTGGTCGCGTACTGGACCGACACCGGGCCGACAGAGCCACCGGTGCGCGTAACCACGATCGTGGCTTCGCCGCCGTCTTCGCCAATCGAAAACGAAGCGGAAGCAAACCCAATGGCTCCCCGGTCGAAATCATTATCCACAATCAACGCGCGGGTCGTCGTTTGGAATCCAAGAGCAGGGCTGTTCGTCGCATTAATGCCGGTGCTGATGGGATTGAAGAGGGTGATGGCAAAGGCCTTGTTCTCCTCCACGATGTCGTCGTCCAGAATGGGAATGCTGAAGGTCTTGATCATGGCATCGCAGTGATCCCAGAAAATCGTTCCCGACGCGGGCGCGTAATCCACCCCGGCCACCGCCGTCAGGTTCGAAGTGGCGTAATTGACCCGCAACGTGCCCAAAAAGCCATTCACGCGCCGGACCGCAATGGTCAACTGCCCGCCATTTTCATCGACTGTAAATTCGGCCGAATCGAACTCCACGTTCCCCGGCTCGTTGAAAGCGGGCTGGATATCCCCACCCACCAGCCGCGTGAAATAAAACTGCTGCAAAACATCGTCTACCGTGCTGCCGCCGCCCACCTGCGTGAATGCTCCTCCGATGTAAACCGGCTCGACGACGACGGTGTTGGTCACCACGACGTTTGTGCCCATCATGTTCGTACCGCCCACCATGTTCGTGAAGACCGTCGTGCGGGTAAAAGGGGCCGCGAGAGCAATCGCATTAACAAAGCCATTCGGGCCGGGCTGCGCCTGGTTGTAGTAGTTATCCAGAAAGCCCGTGTCCAGGGTTCCGTTGAAATGCAGCCGCGCAATATTGGTCCGCGGGGTCTGATTAAAAATGGAGAATTCGCCCCCTACCAGCGCCCGCCCGTCGGCCTGCAGCACAATATCAAAGACCGCGCCGTCGAAACCGCTTCCGGGATTGTATCCCAGCGTGTCGGTCGTGCCATCGGTATTCAACAGCGCAATGCCGCCGACCGGGACGTTGTTCACACGATCGAAGGAGCCGCCAATCAGAACGCGGCCATCGCTCTGCGCCGCGGCGGCGCGCACGGTATCGTTCGCGCCGGAAGGGGGGTTGAAAGTCGTATCAACCGACCCGTCGTCATTGATCCTGGCCACGCGCATGCGGGGAACGCCGTTGACGGTGACGAAATCGCCGCCGATGACGGCGATGGGACGGGGACCGGCCGGCGGGGTAATGACGATGTTTTCGATCGTGACGAAACCCGTCAACGTGATGCGGACCGACGTGATGTTGCGGAAGCGGGAATCGAAGGCGAAAACACCGGCGGAATTAATAGTGACACTCGCGCCCGAGGATGCCGTCACGGTCACATCGCCGAAGACGGATACAAAATCGATGCTGGTGAGAGTAAAAGCCTGCCCGCCCAGATTGATCTCCTGCGGGATTCCATCCACGGCGAAAATATCCGCCGCGGTGGATTGGCTTACCTGGTTTGAGCTGGGATGGAAATGCCCGCCGGTAACACCAAAGATATTGATGCAGTTTTCGGTGTAGTTCGTAACTTCCACGCCATTGGGTGGCAGCGGATCAAAGGTCATTATCGCCGGACTCGGCGGAACGCAAAAGGGCAGAAGCGCGATGGCATGGACCGTCGCATCGGCGCCGCTGCCGGGATTGAACGACAGGTCCACCGAACCATCCGCATTCAAGCGGGCTATGTTCCGGCGAGGGATGCCGTTGACCGAACTGAATTGGCCGGCGATGAGGATTTTGCCCCCGATCAGAATGGCGGCATCCAGGACCACCCCATCCACTCCCGTGCCCGGATCAAAGGCCGTATCAAGCGAACCGTCCGCATTGAGCCGGGCGACCCCGCGCCGACTGGCATTGTTGACGGCCTGAAAGGCGCCGGCGATGACCACCTTGTCATCCATCTGAATCGCCACGGCATTGACCGCCCCGTCCGCGCCGGTGCCGGGGTTAAAGCCGGTATCGACCGATCCATCGGTGTTCACGCGCGCGATGCGATTGCGCGGAACCGAATTGACCGCCGTGAAGTCGCCGCCAATGACAGTCTTGCCCGAATGGAAGCTCGAGAGGTTGGTGTAAGTGGCGACAGCGTTAACCACGTTGTTCGCCCCCGGCGTGGGATTGAATTCATTCCGCAGATTGAACAAGCGATCGACCGACCCCGGCGGTTGGTCATCGAACAGGATCGTCGCCTGGATCGTGCCCATGGTGGAACTGACGGTGGCGCCGCCAGTGGGATTAAAAAGCGAAAGCAGGATCGCCTCGTCGAGTTCCACGGCGGCGTCC